>JACFNR010000065.1 GCA_019454765.1 Trueperaceae bacterium
GCCTGACGGCGCCCGTGTTCGCCACCGCCGAGGAGGCGCTGACCGCCGCGCCCTGCGACGTGTTCGTCGAGTACACGCGGCCGGAAGTGGCGAAGGCGAACGTCCTCGCCGCGCTGGAGCGAGGCGCGCACGTGGTGGTGGGCACGTCGGGCCTGACCGACGCCGACTACGCCGACATCGACGCCGCCGCGCGCGCCGCAGGCCTCGGCGTGCTGGCGTGCGGCAACTTCGCCATCACGGTGGTGCTGCTGCAGCGCTTCGCCGAGGCGGCGGCCAGGCTGATCCCGCAGTGGGAGATCATCGACTACGCGGGCGCCGCCAAGCCCGACGCGCCCAGCGGCACGGCGCGCGAGCTGGCCGGGCGGCTCGGGCTGGCGAACGTGGCGCGCCACGAGGTGCCGGTGGAGGCCACCGTGGGCGAGCGCGCCGCGCGCGGCGCCACCCTGGGCGGCGCGCAGGTGCACTCCGTGCGGCTGCCCGGCTATACCATCGGTGTGGAGGCGGTGTTCGGGCTGCCCGACCAGCGGCTCAGCATCCGCCACGACGCGGGCGCGTCGGCCGATCCGTACGTGGACGGCGCGCTGTTGGCCATCAGGCGCGTGGGCGGCCTGCGCGGCCTGCACCGGGGGCTCGACACGGTCCTCGACCTCTGAGCCCTAGCGGCCCCCGGCGCGGCGCGCAGCCGTGAGCGAGATCATCTCGTAGACGAGGTTGGCCGCCAGGAGGCTGGTCACCCCGGCCGGGTCGTAGGGCGGCATGACCTCGACCAGGTCGAACGCCACGAACGGCAGGTCGCGCAGGCCGCGCAGCAGTTCGAGCGCCTGCACGCCGGTGGCGCCACCCACTTCTGGGGTGCCCGTCCCGGGGGCGTAGACGGGGTCGAGGAAGTCGATGTCGAAGCTCAGGTAGAGAGGTCCAACGCCAACGCGAGCGCGGATCAGCTCCAGCACGGCCGGCACGCCTCGGCGGTGCAGCTCGGGACCGCTCACCAAGGCAAGGCCAAGGCGCTCGGTCATGGCCACGTCCTCCGCCGCGTACACGGAGCCGCGGATGCCCACCTGCACGCTGCGCGCCACGTCGAGCAGGCCCTCCTCCACCGCGCGCCGGAAGGGCGTGCCGTGCGTGTCCTTGCCGCCGAAGTAGGAGTGCCAGAGGTCGTTGTGGGCGTCGAAGTGGACCAGCCCCACTGGCCCGAGGCGCTTGGCCACCGCGCGCAGTAGCGGCAGCGAAACGGAGTGGTCGCCGCCGAGGAACACGGGCGTGACGCCGGCGTCGAACAGCGGCGCGGCGGCGGCCTCGATCTGCGCGTGCGATTCCGGCAGGTAGCCCGGCGTGACGGGGAGGTCGCCGTAGTCGATGACGGAGAGCTGCTCGAAGACGTTCACGGCCAGCTCGGGGTTGTAGGGCCTGAGCAGCATGGACTCGTTGCGGATGCCCGACGGGCCGAAGCGCGCCCCGACGCGGTACGTGGCGCCCGTGTCGAACGGCACGCCCACCACGGCGGCGTCCACGCCGGCGAGGTCCGTCACGTGCGGCAGCCGCATGAAGGTACGCACGCCCTCGAAGCGCGGGTAGACCATGGCGTCCAGCGGTCTGTACGGCGGTCTGTAAGGCGGTCGGCTCATCGGGTCCTCCTTGCGCGCCGGGGGCCGCGGTCCGCGGCGGCGGTCCGGCCGGGTTGGCCCATCACACCATCCGTGGCGGGCCCCCGCACGTGATCCCGTCGTACCAGCGCACGAGGGCCGATCCACCGGCGGCCCGAGGGGGCTAGGCCGTCAAGGCATCGACCGTCGTTCGAGCGCCCACGCCGCGGCGCCCACCAGCCCCGCCGCGGCGCCGAGGGCGGCAGGCACCACCGGCGTGCGCAGGCTCTCCGCCACGCCCTCGAAGGCCGCCTGCACGGCGCGCCTGAAGGCGGGGTTGAGCCCCACGCCCCCGCCAAGCACGATCACCTCGGGGTCGACGAGGTACTTGACGTCCACCAGCGCGCTCACGAGCGCCGTCGCCGCGTCGGTGGCCAACCCCACGGCCCACTGCTCTCCCGCCTCGGCCGCGGCCACCACGGCCCGCGCGTCGACGGCGTGACCCAGGCGGGCTGCGCGCTCCGCCAGCGCCGTGCCCGACGCCACCCGCTCCAGGGCGCGCCCCCCGAGGTGCCCGACGTGGCCGGCCATGCCGCCGGACCCACGCCACAGCGTGTCGCCGAGCACCAGGCCGCCGCCCACCCCCGTGGAGACCGTCACGAAGAGCGACGAGCCCCGCCCGCGCCCGGCGCCGTGGCGCGCCTCGCCGTAGGCCGCCGCCTGGGCGTCGTTGAGGGCGTGCGCCCGTAGCCCGAAGAACGCAGCCTCGAGCCGCTCGGTGAGCGCGAAGCCGTCCCAGCCGGGCAGGAGGTCCGGGCTGAGCGCGCGCACGCGCCCGTCCACCACGAGCCCGGCGGAGGCCACGCCGATCACGGCGGGCGCGGGGGCCTGGCCGCGCTCGAGCAGCCGCCGGGCGGCGCCCACGAGCGCCTCGACCACCGCCTCGGGGCCGCTGCGCGCCGGGGTCGGCGTGAGTTCCGTGTCGAGCACCTTGGCGCCGCGCACCAGGGCCGCGGCCAGCTTGCTGCCGCCGACGTCCAACGCGAGCACGGTCGCTCGTGCCACGGGTCACATGCTCCTGTCGGCCACGACCTGCGCCGTGCGGCGCACGTCCTCCTCTAGCTCCGCATCGGCCGCGACCATGAGCCGCGCCAGCCCCTCGAGGACGAGGAGCTGGCCCAGCTTGGCGAAGACGTCGCCGCCGGTCAGGGGCGATTCGGGCGGCGAGGCGAAGAGGCTCCTGTCGGCCACCTTGGCGAGCGGGCTCATCAGCCGGTTCGTGACGGCCACGGTGAAGGCGCCGGCCGCCTTCGCGGCCTTCACGGCCTGCAGGGTGTCGATCGTCGAGCCCGAGCTGGAGACGCCGATGGCGACCGCGCCTGCACCCAGGTTCGTGGCGCTCATCGCGCCGAGGTGCATGTCGGTGTAGGCCTGGGCCACGATGCCGAAGCGGAGCAGCTTGTAGGCGAAGTACTGGGCGATGACGCCGGACGCGCCCACGCCGTAGACGTCGACGCGCGAGGCGGCCGCCACGCGCCCGGCCACCTCCTCGAACGCCTCCTGCTCGAAGAGGAGCGCCGTCTCCCGGAGGGTGGCGGCGGCGTGGTGCGCCAGCTCCTCCAGCAGGTTGGCGCCGGCGTCCGCCGCCTTCTCCGGCCTGCCGGGAGGGCCGAACTCCACCGCCAGCGTCAGCTTGAACTCCTGGAAGCCGGAGAAGCCGAGGTCCTGGCAGAACCTGATGATGCTGCCCTCGCTCGAGCTGGTGGCCTCGGCCAGCTCGGTGACGCTGTGGTAGATGACGGCGTCGGGGTGGTCGAGCACGTACTGCGCCACCCGCCTCAGCACGGGGCTCAGGTCGGGCAGCGAGGCGCGCAGTTTGGTGAGCAGGCGGGACATGAGCAGATTCTAGGCGTGCCAGGCGTCGGGCCCGCCGCGAGCTCGGGCGGGGCGGCCGACCCTTGACAGAGCCATCCTCCACGCCTAGCATGCCATAAAGAGCTAGGCTCAATCTAAGACTCGGTTTCCGGAGCCAAGCTCAATCAGGCGGTCGGCGTCGGCCCGGACCGGGACGGGCGGCGAACGCCTCGCAGGAGGTCGACATGCACCACCGGCTCGTCAAGACCCTGTCCATGGCGCTCGTGCTACTCTGGGCCACGGCGCTCGCCCAGAACCCCGACTTCGACGTCGCGGCCGGCAAGGTCGTCGTGCCCAGCCGCCCTGCGGCAGAGGCCTACCCCGACGGCGACGGCCTCAAGCTGACCGACGGCGCCTACGCGTTCGCCTGGGGCGACATGGTGGGCTTCGAGGGCGCCGAGCCCGTGTCGCTCACGGTCGACCTGGGCGACACCTACGACTACGTCAGCTACGTGGCCCTCAAGGTCATGCGCTCCGACGGCTCGGCCGTGTCCGTCCCCACCGCCATCGTCTCCATCTCCGAGGACGGCGTGCTGTGGGAGGACCTCGGCCTCGCCAACGCCGTGCTGGAGGGCGAGATCGCCAACGACACCATCGGCACCCTCGTCTGGGCCGACGAGGAGTGGGCCGGCTACGGTCGCTTCGTGAAGGTGGAGCTGCTCCCGGGCGGCGGCGGCTGGACCATGGTGGCCGAGCTACAGGTGGGCAACGGCGAGATCCCGGCCGACCTGCTGCCCGCTCCCTCCGGTAACGCCCCCGCCAGCGCGGAGCCGGTGAACGTGGCTCTCGGCAAGCCCTACAGCCTCGTGCCCGGCGCCTCCGAGGCCTACCCCGACGAGGGCGGCGTGCAGCTCACCGACGGCTCCTACGCGTACGCCTGGGGCGACATGGTCGGCATCGCCGACGCCACGGTCAACCCCGTCGTGATCGTCGACCTGGGCGAGCACGTCGACGGCATCACCCGCGTGGCGGGCCTCTTCATGCGCTCCTTCGCCTCGGCCGTCAACCTGCCGTACAGCATCATCGTGTCCGTGTCCGACGACGGCGAGACGTTCGACGTGGTCGGCCTGGCCGCCAAGACGGCACCGTCTCCCGCCATGAACGAGCTCATCAACTCCGTCTACTGGGAGGACCTGGAGAACCCCGTGAGCGGCCGCTACGTGAAGCTGCAGATCCGGCACCGCACCGGGTGGATCATGCTCGCCGAGGTGGTGGTCCAGACGGGCGCGGCCGTGCCGGAGGTCGTGGAAGCGGCCGAGTAGATGCGGCCGGCACGACTGCTCAAGTCCGCCGCGCTCGCCGGGGTCATCGCCCTGGCGGGCGCGGCGTCGGCCCAGAGCGACCCCGTGCTGACGGGTAGCTTCGTGCAGCTCGACGGCCAGTTGGCCGCCCTGGGGCCGGACGGCTGGCGCCAGGAGCTCGGCTACATGCGCGATCTGGGCTTCGACACCCTCATCGTGCAGTACTCGCGCTACGGCGAGGTCAGCTACTACCGCGCGGCGGACCCTGACCCCGGCGCACCACCGCCCGCCCGCCGCCTCCCGCCCGACGAGTCGCTCAGCGAGCTCGTGTGGCGGGCTCCGGCGCCGCTCCCGGCGCGCTTCGTGCGCGTGACGGTCACCCCGAACAGTCGCGAGTGGACGATGATCCCGGAGGTTCGCGTGATGGCGGGGCCGGACGACGTGAGCGCGGGTCTGGGCTACACCCTCGCGCCGGCGCCCGCCGGCAACTACCTCGACCCCGACGCCGCCAAGGGCGGCAAGCTCACGGACGGCCTCGCCAACTTCGCCTGGGCCGACATGGTGGGCTGGCAGAACCCCGGCGACCGGATCACCATCACCTTCGAGCTGGCCGCCGCCGGCGAGGCCAGGCTGTTCGACGCGGTGGCCGTGCAGTTCATGCGCTCCGACATCTCGGCCGTGGAGCTCCCGGCCGCCGTGGCCGTCTCCGTCTCCTCCGACGGCCAGGACTTCCTGCCCGTCGGGGCGCCCGCCACCTGGGACGCCCCTGCGGCGAGCACCGCTGCCGCAGAGCGGGCCGAGCGCGACCCCATCGGCGACCTGCTGGGCGCCGCCGAGGAGGCCGGCATGAGCGTGTGGCTCGGCCTCGGCCTCGACCCCGAGTACTGGCAGGGTCGGTTCGACGGCGCCGGCGCGGCCGAGGCGAACACCGCGCTCATGCGCGAGCTGGAGGGCCTCTACGGCGCCTCCCCCGCCCTCGCCGGCTACTACCTCCCCGAGGAGATCGACGACCGGAGCTTCGTGACCCCACAGGCGCACGAGGCGATGATCACCTACCTCGCGGCGATGGCGGAGGCGGCTCACGCCGAGCTCGACCGTCCCGTCATGGTGGCGCCCTACTTCGGCATCAACCCGAACGGCGCGACCTACGCCGCCTGGTGGGACGCCACCCTGGCGCGCGCCGCGATCGACGTCATCGCCATGCAGGACGGCGTCGGCACCCGCCGCACCACCGTGGAGGAGGGCGTGCCCGTCTACCGGGCCCTCAAGGCCGTGGCCGACGCGCACGGGGTGGCCCTCTGGTCCGACCTGGAACTGTTCGAGCAGACGCACGGCTGGCCCGTAGACGACCTCGCCTGGCAGGCCACCAGCGCCGGCATCGAGACCGTGCGGCGCCAGCTCGAGCTCGAGGCCCCGTACGTCGCCAAGTTCGTGGGGTTCGACTTCACCCACTACATGAGCCCGCGCCTGGGCGGCGCCGCCGCGGAACTCTACGGCGCCTACCGGCAGTACCTGAAGGAGCGTGAGCCGTGACACCGAACCGGACCGCCCGCGCAGCAAGGGAGCGCGCCGGCCGGCGCCCCGCCGGGAGCGCCTCGCGGTGGGCGCCAGGCCTTCACCGCCTGCTCGCGACCGTGCTCGCCGCCTCGCTCCTAGCCGGCGGCCTGGCGCTCGCCCAGACCGAGATCACCTTCTGGTACGCCTGGGGCGGCTCGGAGGGCCAGGCCATGCAGGACCTGGTCGACGAGTACAACGCCTCCCAGAGCGCCGTGCGGGTGCGGGGCTCGTTCGTGCCCATCGGCGACGGCGAGCGCATCCTCGCCTCCCTCGCGGGCGGCGCCCCCGCCGACCTCGTGACGGTGTGGGACTGGATGGTGGTGCCGCTCGGGTACGGCGGCGCCCTCGCCGATCTCACCCCCGACCTGGCCACCGCCGGCGTGACCGCCGACGACTACCTGCCCGGCATCTGGGAGTACGGCGCCTACGCGGGCGCCAAGTACGGCCTGCCGACCACGCTCAACGTCTACGGCTTCATGTGGAACAAGGACGTCTTCGCCGCCGCCGGGCTCGACCCGGAGGCCCCGCCGCGCACCATCGCCGAGCTCGACGAGCTCACCGAGAAGCTCACCACGGTTGACGCCCGCGGCAACATGCGCCGCCTGGGCTTCTTCCCCAACGTGACCGCCATCTACGTGCACGCCTTCGGCGGCCGGCTCTTCGACCCCGAGACGCTCGAGCCGACCATCGACGCGCCGGAGAACGTGGCCGCCTTCGAGTGGCTCGCCGCCTACTACAAGAAGTACGACATCGCCAAGATCCGGCGCTTCCAGGCCGGCTGGGGCGACATGGCCAGCCCCTTCAACCCCTTCTACCGCGGCCAGATAGCCATGCAGGAGGGCGGGCAGTGGGAGGTGGCGTTCACGGCGGAGTACGCGCCCGACCTGAACTGGGGCGTGACCAACTTCCCGGCGCCGCCGGGCGGCCGGCCCGACGTGACCCCCGTGCAGAGCTCGTTCTGGGTGGTGCCGGCGCAGGCGCCGCACCGCGCCGAGGCGCTCGACTTCCTCCTCTGGCTCACCGCGCCCGAGCAGTCGGCGCGCTTCGCGGCGGAGCTGGCCAACATCCCGCCGCGCCAGGACGCGCTGGCGCTGCCCGCCTTCGCCGACACCATCACACCCCACATGCAGACCTACATAGACATGCTCCTCACGGGCTTCGTGTACACGCCGCCCGGCCTGCCCGTCGGGCTCTACCTCAGCGACCAGCTGAACCAGGCGCTCGCCGCCGTGCAAGACGGCAGCGCCACCCCGGCCGAGGCGCTGGGAACGGCGCAGCGCAACGTGCTGCGGGAGCTGGAGAAGTACCGCTGATGACCTCGGCCCCCGCCGGAGGCGCCGCGCGCGCGGAGGGCGGCCGCGCCGGGCGCCGCCACGCCGCGCCGGGCGGCCGTGCGCCCATGACGCGGTGGCAGCGGCGCGACCTCTGGTTGGGGCTGGCCTTCGTGTCGCCCTGGTTGATCGGCTTCCTCGTCTTCACCGTCTACCCGGTGGTGGCGTCGCTTTACTTCTCCTTCACCGACTACAACGTCGTGTCGGCGCCGCGCTGGATAGCCCTGCGCAACTACACCGACCTGTTCGCCGACCCGCTCTTCGGCAAGACGCTCTACAACACGCTCTACCTGGCGGTCATCGGCATCCCCGTCTCGCTCCTCGTGAGCCTGCTCATCGCCATGCTGCTCAACAACAAGGTGAGGTTCCAGGGGCTCTTCCGCACCCTCTACTTCCTGCCGAGCGTGGTGCCCGCCGTGGCCGCCGCGCTGCTGTGGCGCTGGTTCCTCAACCCGGACTACGGTCCGGTCAACGAGTTCCTGTGGCTCTTCCGGATCAACGGGCCCGGCTGGCTGGCCGACCCGGTCTGGTCGAAACCGGCCCTGATCTTCGCCGGGCTGTGGGGCGTGGGCGGCTCGATGGTCATATACCTGGCGGGCCTGCAGAACGTGCCCGTGCAGCTCTACGAGGCCGCCGACCTAGACGGCGCCGGCCGCTGGCAGCGCTTCCGCTTCGTGACGCTGCCGATGCTCTCCCCCGTCATCCTCTTCAACCTGATCATGGGCATCATCACGTCGTTCCAGGCGTTCACGAACATCTACATCATGACTGGCGGGGGGCCGTCCAACTCCACCCTCGTCTACGCCCTCTACCTCTACCAGAACGCCTTCCAGTTCTTCCGCATGGGCTACGCCTCGGCCATGGCCTGGGTGCTGCTCGTCATCACGGCCGTGGCGCTGGTGGGCGTGTTCCGCACCTCGGGTTGGGTCTACTACGAGGCCGACGGCTGATGGCGGCGCGGCGCGGCCGGTGGAACGCCGGCATCTACCTGATCCTCGTGGTGGGTGCGCTCTTCTTCCTCACGCCGTTCGCGTGGATGGTCTCCACCTCGCTCAAGACCGACGCGCAGGTGTTCGCCATCCCGCCCGAGTGGGTGCCGGCACCCGTCATGTGGTCCAACTACGCGCGCCTGATGAAGGAGATCCCGTTCCTGCGCTACCTGGGGAACACGGTGCTGGTCACCGTGCTGAGCGTCACCTTCTACGTGGCGTCGTCAGCCGTGGTGGCTTACGGCTTCTCGCGCATCAGGTGGCCCGGTCGCGAGCTCCTGTTCTACTGCCTCCTCGCCACCATGGTGCTGCCGCCGCAGGTGACTCTCATCCCGCAGTTCGTGATGTTCCAGAAGCTCGGCTGGGTGGGCACGTTCCTGCCGCTCGTGGTGCCCGCGCTGACGGGCAGCGCCTTCGCCGTCTTCCTGCTACGGCAGTTCTATGCCGCCATCCCCAACGACATCTCCGACTCGGCCCGCATCGACGGCGCCAACGAGTGGCAGATCTTCTCCCGCATCGTCCTTCCGCTCGCCAAGCCGGCGCTGGCCACGGCCGCGCTCTTCATCTTCATCTGGACGTGGACCGACTTCCTGAACCCCCTCATCTACCTGACCGACGACCGCCTCTACACCCTCGCCATCGGCCTCCAGCAGCTCGCCAGCACCCGCGCGGCCGCCTGGCCCCTGCTGATGGCCGGCTCGCTCCTCATGAGCGTGCCCATCATCGTGCTCTTCTTCTTCGCGCAGAAGACGTTCATCGCCGGCGTCTCCACCGCGGCGGTGAAGGGTTGACGCGCCCCGGGACCCCCCGGAAGGGAGGGCGACCATAGCCCCGACCGACGCCTCGCTCCTGTTCCTGCCGCTGGACGAGCGACCGATCAACTCCGCCTACCCGCGCCTGCTCGCGGGCGCCGCGGGCTGGGAGCTCTCGAGCCCCACCGACCTGCTCGGCAGCCGCAAGCGGCCGGCCGACACGGCCGGCATCGAGGAGTGGCTGCTCTCGGCGCCGTCCGCCGCCGCCGTCGGCGCCGTGCTGGCGCTCGACACCCTGGCGTGGGGTGGGCTCATCCCCTCGCGCCAGAGCGGCACCGACCTCGCCGCCGCGCTCCGCCGACTGGACGCCCTGCGCCGGCTGAAGGCTGAGCGCCCCGAGCTCACGCTCCTGGCCTACAGCAGCATCCAGCGCGTGAGCCGCGATGACGACGACGCCGAGGAGCCCGACTACTACCGCCAGCACGGGCGCGCCATCTTCAGGCGCTCCGTGTTGGAGCACAGCCGCCTGGCGCTCACGCCCACGGCCGACGAGGCAGCGGAGCTCGAGGAGCTGAGGCGCCGCGTGCCAGCGAGCGTCTGGGCAGACCAGCTCGCCATCCGCGAGCGCACGGCTGCCGTGAACCTCGCGGCGCTCGAGCTGGTGAAGGACGGCGTGATCGACGCGCTCGTCCTAAACCAGGACGACACCGTGGAGTGGGGCCTCAACGTCATGCACCGCGAGCGCCTGGAGCGGGAGGTGCGCCGCGGGCGCCTGGAGGACCGCGTGCTCGTCTACCCGGGCGCGGACGAGGTGGGACAGGTGCTCCTCGCGCGCCTGGCGGTGGCGGCCGCAGGCCGCCCGCCCCGCGTGAGCGCCTTCTACTCGTCGCGGCGCGGGGCCGACGTGCGGACGGCCTACGAGGACCGCCCCCTGGGCGACCTGGTGACCGTGCACCTTCGCGCCGCCGGGGCCATCCAGGCGCCGCCGGGCGGCGCGGTCGACCTGTGGCTGGCCGTCAACAGCCCGAGCA
>JACFNR010000066.1 GCA_019454765.1 Trueperaceae bacterium
GGACATGCGAGGCATCGGCGGTCAGGGCGACGACCGCAACCCGAACCAGGACACGCAGTACCGTGGCCGTAACCACACGCTGTTCATCGACCCCAACGCGAAGCAGGAAGGGGCCACCATACCAGACGGCATGGTCGGCGAGTACTGGGGCCCGTGTCAGTGGCACAGCGATGGCTCCTGGGCGCTCCTGCCGATCGGGTTCAGCGCCAACTACGACGCCACCAAGGACGAGTTCGTGGTCTACCTGTTCGTATGGCAGGACACCACCTCGGTCAACCGCTACGGCATCCCCGTGGCGCCCCAGGTCGAACTCTTCCGCGACTGGCTCGACGGGGCGACGTTCGATGTGCAGGTCCGGCGGTAGGAGGCCGAAGGGCGTGAGGCGCCGGCGCGGCAGCCGGGAGGTTGCTTGAACGGCCGGCGCCCACCGACCGGTGGTACCAGATCTCGTCGCCGTCGGTTTCGACCACGACACCTTCTTGCGGCGTGGCGGCGTCGCTGGCCGCCCGGGGGTGCGGTCGGGACCTCCACCCCGCCCGGGTAAGAGGGCTGTAAGAGTGGCCGAGGTAGAACAGCGAACGTCGTGAACGCCGCCTCCGCCAGCCGCCAGGACGCCCAGGCCCCCGCGCCGCTCTGCCCCGCCTGCGGCGCGCCCGTGGTGAGCATCGACACGAGCGTCGAGGTCAAGTACCGCGTCCACTACGCCATCACGGCCCAGGACCTCGAGGTCATCTGCGAGCAGGTGGGTGACAGCGGTTGGGACGAGGAGACGACGGCCGAGTGCGACGCCTGCGGCTGGCACGGCACCGTCGGCGACCTCCTGGCGGGGCGGTGACCCCTCCCTTCATCGACCTCGTGCCGAACCCCTAGAGCGCGAACAGGGGTGGCGCGAGGCCCTCGCCGAGGTGTAACCTGCAGGTCCGCCGCGGCGCCGCGTGGGCAGCCGGGCACCACCGAGGCGATGTAGCTCAGCTGGTGAGAGCGCACGACTCATAATCGTGAGGTCGACGGTTCGATCCCGTCCATCGCTACCACGCTCAGGACGCGGTCCCGCGAGGGGCCGCGTCCGTCGCTCTGGGGCGGCGAGGCCGCGGGCGCTGCCGGGCAAGTGCATTGTTCTACGCTCGGCCCGAGCGGCTGCTGCTAGAGTGAAACCCATGCTCGAGCCGTCCCTCGACCTCTACGGTTCCACCTACGACACCGTGGACGGCATCCTGCGCGAGCTTCTCGCCAGGAGCCGGGCCAGGTACGCTCTGATCATCGACCACAAGGGGTTCGTGCTGATGCACGCCCGCGCGTTGTGGGCGCCGAAGCCGCCGTCGTTCGACTCGTTCGCCACGCTGGTGGCCTCCAACTACGCCGCCAACCGCGCCATCGCCCACCTGTTCGGCGAGGACGGCTTCAAGGAGACGGTGCAGCAGGGCGCTGAGGTCGGCACCTACATCGAGGAGCTGGGCGCCGAGGCGCTGCTGGTCACGGTGTTCGACACCTCGGCGCAGCTCGGCCGCGTCAAGATCGCCACGAAGCACGCCGCCGACGCGGTGCGGGCGGCGCTGGAGGGCGCCACGGAGGCTCCCCCGACCGTCGAGTTCGACGCCGAGTTCCAGCAGGGCGCGGCGGCGCTCCTCGACGGGCTGTTCGGTACGAGGCAAGGATGAGCACGATCAACTTCTCGGCCCGCGAGATCAACTTCAAGATCGTCTATTACGGGCCGGGCCTGTCGGGCAAGACCACCAACCTGAAGCAGATCTACCAGGAGGTGCCGGCGGAGTCGAAGGGCGAGATGGTCTCGCTCGCCACCGAGGACGAGCGCACGCTCTTCTTCGACTTCCTGCCCCTGGACCTGGGCAAGGTGAACGGCTTCAAGACGCGCTTCCACCTTTACACCGTGCCGGGGCAGGTCTTCTACAACTCGTCGCGCAAGCTGATCTTGCGCGGCGTTGACGGCGTCGTGTTCGTCGCCGACTCGAGCCCGGCGCGGCTTCGCGCCAACGCGGAGAGCCTGAGGAACCTGCGGGAGAACCTGCAGGAGTACAACATGCGCATCTCCGACGTGCCACTCGTGATCCAGGCGAACAAGCGCGACCTGCCGGACGCCCTCGACATGGACATGCTGCGGGCGGTGCTCGACCCGCAGGGCAAGATCCCGATGTTCGAGGCGGTGGCCGCCAAGTTCGAGGGCGTGTTCGAGCCCCTGCGGGGCGTGGCCACCATGGTGTTGGAGAAGCTGGCCCAGCGCGCCTGAGGGCCGGCCGGCCTTGTCGTAACGCCCCATCTGGACGGGAAAACCGCCAGGTGGTGCGTGATATGGTCGGGCGATGAAGCGCACACCCCTGTTCACGACGCACGAGGAGCTCGGCGCCCGTATGGTCGAGTTCGCCGGCTACACCATGCCACTCCACTACCAGACGGGCATCAACCAGGAGCACCTGGCGGTGCGCCAGGGCGTTGGGCTGTTCGACGTCTCGCACATGGGCGAGATCCGCGTCATCGGCGCGGGCGCGACGGCGTTCCTGCAGTGGGCCACCCTCAACGACCCGGGCCGCCTCAGGCCGGGGCGCGGCCAGTACAACATGCTCCAGAACGACAGCGGCGGCCTGGTCGACGACCTCTTCGTGTACCGCGACGGCCCCGACGACTACCTGGTGGTCGCGAACGCGGCCAACACCGCCGCCGTGCTCTCCCACCTCGTGGCGCTGGCGGACGGGCACGACTGTCACGTGATGGACGAGTCCGACGCCGTTGCGCTCCTCGCCCTGCAGGGGCCCGGGGCGCCCATGTTGCTCGGACAGCTCGTCGAGGTCGACCTGAGTCAGGTGAAGCGCAACGCCACGGTCGACGCCACCCTCTCCGGTATCCCGGCGCGCCTCAGCCGCACCGGTTACACGGGCGAGGACGGCTTCGAGCTGTTCCTGCGTCCCACCGACGCGGTGGCCGTCTGGCACATGCTCGTGCAGGCCGGCGCCACCCCGTGCGGGCTGGGCGCGCGCGACACCCTGCGGCTGGAGGCGGGCTTCCCCCTCTACGGGCACGAGCTGACGGAGACGTCCAACCCGCTGTGCACGCCGTTCGCCTGGGTGGTCAAGGACAAGCCGTTCTACGGCCGCGACGCCATGTGGGCCCCCGAGTGCGGCCGCGTCCTCGTGGGCGTGCGCCTCGACGACCGCGGGGTGCCGCGGCAGGGGTACCGGGTCCTGGCCGAGGGCGGGCGCGTGGTCGGCGAGGTCACGTCCGGCGCCCTCTCCCCCCTCACGCGCGAGGGCATCGGCTTCGCGTGGGTGGAGCGCGAACTGGCCGCGCCCGGCACCCGGCTGGCCGTCGAGATCCGTGGCGTCGGCGCCCCGGCGCGGGTGGTAAACCCGCCGTTCCACGGGGCATGATGCACGAGGAGAGCCCGCGCCGGAGCAGCGCGGTCGAGGAGACGAGATGAAGACACCAGAGGAACTCCGTTACGCCGCCACGCACGAGTGGGTCCGCCGCGAGGACGAGGCCGTGACCGTCGGCATCACCGACTTCGCGCAGGACCAGCTCGGCGACGTCGTGTTCGTCGAGCTGCCGGAGGCGGGCCGGCGCGTCGCGAAGGGCGAGCAGGTAGCCGTGATCGAATCGGTCAAGACGGCCTCCGACATCTACGCCCCCGTCAGCGGCGTCATCGTCGAGGCCAACGGGGCGCTCGAGGGCACGCCCGAGCTGATCAACGACCAACCGTACGGCAGGGGGTGGCTGTTCCGCATCGAGATGGCCGACGACGCGGAGCTCGACGCCCTGCTCGACGCCGACGCCTACCAGAAGAGCGCCCTCGAGGAGGGCTGAGTGCGCTACATCCCCCACACGGCGGAGGACGTCGCGCGGGCCCTCGCCAAGGTCGGCGCGCCCTCCATCGACAGCCTCTTCGCCGACCTGCCAGAGGCGCTGCGCGACCCTCCCATCGACATCCCGGCGGGAATGGACGAGGCGGCGCTCATGGCGCACCTGCGGTCGCTTGCCGCCAAGAACAGTTCCGGCGGCCCGGACTTCCTTGGCGGCGGTGCGCGGCGGCACTTCATGCCGTCCGTGACCGCCCACCTCGCCATGCAGAGCGAGTTCGTCACCGCCTACACCCCGTACCAGCCCGAGGTGGCGCAGGGCCTCCTGCAGGCGACGTTCGAGTACCAGACCATGATGGCGGAGTTGACGGGGCTGCCGGTCAGCAACGCCAGCATGTACGACGGCGCCAGCGCCGTGGCCGAGGCCGTGCTGCTCGCCATCCGCCAGACGGGTCGCGACCGCGTGGTCATCAGCCGCGGCGTGCACCCGGAGACCCGGGCGGTGGTGGCCACCTACCTGACCGCCCTCGACGCGGTCGTCGACGTGGTCGACCTCGACCCGCACGCCACCTCCGTCCCCGACCTCGGCGCCGACGTGGCGTGCGTGGTGGCGCAGCAACCCAACTTCCTCGGCTACCTGGAGGACATGGCGTCGCTCACCGCCGCCGCCCACGCGGCGGGCGCGTTGATGGTGGCGGCCGTCGACCCTCTCAGCCTGGCGGTCCTCGCGCCGCCGGGCGAGTACGGCGCCGACATCGCCGCCGGCGACGGGCAGACGCTCGGCAACGCGGTCAACTTCGGCGGGCCGGCCTTCGGGTTCATGGTCGTGGGCGAGGAACTCATCCGCCAGTTCCCCGGGCGGCTCGTCGGTCAGACTGTCGACGTGGACGGCAAACGCGCCTTCGTGCTCACCCTGCAGGCGCGGGAGCAGCACATCCGCCGCTCGAAGGCGAAGTCGAACATCTGCTCCAACCACCAGCTCACCGCCGTCATGGCTGCCATCAACGTCGCCGCTCTCGGCCCGGAGGGACTCAGGGACCTGGCCCTCGGGTCCGTCGCCAACGCCCACGAGCTCGCGGGCGCCCTCAGGGCGGCGGGCTTCGAACCGGAGGACGGTCGGCGCTACTTCAACGAGTTCGTGTTGAGGGTCCGCGCCGAGCCGGCCGCGCTGCGAAGCGCGCTGGCAGCTCACGGCGTGCACGCCGGGGTCGCGGTGCCGGCCGAGTACGGCTTCGGGAACGCCGTCTTGCTCAGCGCCACCGAGCGCGTCACGCCCGCGGACGTGGCCGCCCTCGTGGCGGCCCTTACGGCGTGCGGCGAGGGTCCCGCCGCCGCCGGCGCGGGCGCGCGCCTGGAGGCGAGCGTCCATGGCTGACGGCGCGCAGGCCACCCCGGCACCCCTCCACCCGCAGCTCCCGCTGGTGTTCGAGCGTTCGCGCGCCGGTCGACGCGCCGCCCAGCCGCCGCGCCCCGCGCCCGTGGACGCCGCCGCTCTGCTCGGCGAGGAGAACCTGCGGCGCTCGCCGCCGCGTCTGCCCGAGGTCAGCGAGCTCGACCTGGTGCGGCACTACACTCAGCTGGCGCACCGGCAGATGAGCATAGACGCCAACATCTACCCGCTGGGCAGCTGCACCATGAAGTACAACCCGAAGGTGAACGAGGAGGCCGCCAAGCTCTTCGAGGACCTGCACCCGTACCAGGCCCCCGAGACCGTGCAGGGGGCGCTAGAGCTCCTCCACGGCCTGCAGTGCGACCTGGCGGCCATCACGGGCATGGACGCCGTGAGCCTCCAGCCCGCCGCCGGCGCTCACGGCGAGCTGGCGGGCATCCTGATGATTCGGGCCTACCACCGGGCGCGCGGCGAGGGGGAGCAGCGCCGCGTGGTGCTCGTCCCGGACGGCGCTCACGGCACGAACCCCGCCACGGCCGCCATGGCCGGTTACGACGTCGTCGAGGTGCCGACCGGACCGGACGGCGAGGTCGACCTGGCCGCGTTCGAGGCGCGCCTCGACCGCACCGTGGCCGCCGTCATGCTCACCAACCCCAACACGCTCGGGCTGTTCGAGCGGCGCATCCTCGACATCGCGGCCGCCGCGCACGCGGTGGGGGCTCAGCTCTACTACGACGGCGCCAACCTCAACGCCATCGTGGGCCGCGTTCGCCCCGGCGACATGGGCTTCGACGTCGTCCACCTGAACCTGCACAAGACGTTCACCACGCCGCACGGCGGCGGGGGCCCCGGCACCGGTCCCGTCGGCGTGAAGGCGCACCTGGCGGAGTTCCTGCCCAGCCCGGTGGTGGCGCGTTCCGACGACGGCACCTTCCGCCTCGACCACGACGTCCCTCGCTCCATCGGGCGGATGCGGTCCTTCTACGGCAACTTCGGCAACCTCGTGCGCGCCTACACGTACATCCGTGCGCTGGGCCGCGAGGGGCTGCGTGAGGTGAGCGGCTACGCCGTGCTCAACGCCAACTACCTGCGCGTGAAGCTGAAGGAGCTGGGCTTCACCGTGCCGTTCGACCGCGTCAACATGCACGAGTTCGTGGCGCAGCCGCCCGCCGGCTTGCGCACCCTGGACATCGCCAAGGCGCAGCTCGACTACGGCATGCACCCCGCCACCGTCTACTTCCCGCTCATCGTCAAGGAGGCGCTCATGGTGGAGCCGACCGAGACGGAGAGCCTCGAGTCGCTCGACGCCTACGTCGAGGCGCTGGCCGAGATCCTGGCGCGAGCGGCGCAGGATCCCGCCTTCCTGAGCGGCGCGCCGTACCACACGCCCGTGCGCCGGCTCGACGAGGTGCGCGCGGCGCGCCAGCCGGTCCTCAAGTACGGCTTCCCCGCGGAGTGAGGCGATGAGGCGCGGCCCGTCCGGCCGCGTCATCGCCGGCCCCGGACCTGAGGGTCCGGGGCCGCTCCGTCATGCCGACGGGTGCCGGCGCCGCCCTACCCGGTCACGCGGGGCGTGGCCCGGGCGCGACGTGCGCAGGTGTCAGCCGGCGCAGGAGCCGTCGGTCGGGGCGGGAGCGCCGTCGGTCCTGAAGCTGTGGCCGCAGCCGCACTCGCTCGAGGCGTTGGGGTTGGAGACGTTGAACCCGCCGCCCATCATGTTCTCGACGTAGTCGACCCGCGAGCCCCGCAGGAGGGGCCAGCTCCGCTCGTCCACCACGAGCCGCACCCCCTCGACCTCGAAGACGCGGTCGCCGGCGAGGTGCTTGTCGTCGATCTGCATGCCGTACTGGTAGCCGCTGCAGCCGCCCGACTTCACGAACACGCGGATGGCGGCGCCCTCCTTGCCGCTCCCGCGGAGCAACTGGCCTGCCTTCTCCGCTCCGGCCGGCGTGAAGGTCATGCGGTCGGTGTCCGATATCGACTCTTGCATGTGGCGCAGGATACCGCGGCGGCGCCTAGGGGCGTGCCGGGGGCGCTACGCGCGGTGGCGGCGCGCCGCTTTACCTGCCGGGCGGCTCCCGGTATACTTCTAGCTCGGCCGCGGGGCCGGGCGCCTTGGCGCTTCGCCACGCCACGCCTTGGGGGTATAGCTCAGTCGGTAGAGCGGCGGTCTCCAAAACCGTAGGTCGCGAGTTCGAGTCTTGCTGCCCCCGCCAGGCGAAACGAAGGCGCCTCCTCCAAACCGGGGAGGCGCCTTCGCGTGGCACCGGCCCGCGCCCGTGGCCGCTCCATGCCGTCTGAAACGGCCAATACCGCGTGGTACCATCGGGGGCGTGGAGCTGAATCCGGTCCGCGCACTCAAGCCGCTGCTCGCGCTGGCGGCCGCCCTCACGTGCCTGGCGCTCGCGCCGCTGGCGGAGGCGGCCACGAACGAGGTGTGGGTCGTCCCCATCGACACCGAGATCACGACGGGCACGACGGCCTTCGTCAGGAACCGCGTGCGGGCGGCCAACGAGGAGCTGCCGCTCGCGCTCGTCTTCTACCTCGACACGCCCGGTGGCGCGGTCAGCGCCATGCAGGACATCGTGGGCATCATCTTGCACGACGTCCGCGTCCCCACCATCGCCGTCGTGCAGAACGCCTTCAGCGCCGGCGCCCTCATCGCCATGAGCGCCGAGCGGCTGGCCATGTTGCCGGGTTCGAGCATCGGCGCCGCCCTGCCCATCCTGTCGACCCCGACGGGGATCCAGAGCGTCGACGAGAAGTTCTCGTCCGCGTTGCGGGGCGAGTTCAGGAGCGTGGCGGAGGCCCGCGGCCGCAACCCGGTCGTGGCCGAGGGGATGGTCGACCCGAAGGTGGAGATCCCCGGCCTCTCGACCGCGTCGGAGCTGGTGACCCTCACGGCCAGGCAGGCGGTGGAGCACGGCATCGCGGACGCCGAGGCCACCACGCTGGACGCGGCGCTCGCGGATTTCGGCTTCGCCGGCGTCAGGGTCGTCAGGATCGAACCGGGCCTGGCGGAGAGGCTGGCGGCGCTGTTGTCGCGCCCGCTCGTGGCGGCGGCGTTGATCGTGCTGGGCGTCGGCGGGCTGCTCATCGAGGCGTTCACGCCGGGGTTCGGCGTGCCTGGCGCCATCGGCCTCATCGCGCTGGCGGTGTTCGCGGCGGCGGCGTACTTCGCCAACCCCACGGGCCTGCTCGACGTGGCCATCCTGGTGGTGGGCATCGTGCTGCTGGCCGTCGAGGTGTTCCTGCTGCCCGGCTTCGGCGTGGCCGGCATCCTCGGCGTGGCCGCCATCGTCGTCGCCCTCATCCGCATCTTCGAGGAGGGCACCCTGCCCGTCATCGGCTACTCGGTCCTGTTCGGCGGCGTGCTCCTCGGGGTGCTCCTCTGGTTGCTGCCCAACAGCCGCCTCGCCGCCGCCTTCAGGCTGACGGCGCGCATCGCCACGCCCGGGGAGGGCGGCCTGGAGTTCCCCAGCGTCAGCCGCGACCTGGTGGGCACGGAGGGCACCGCCATCTCGGACCTGCGGCCCGCCGGGGTGGCGCG
Organism: Trueperaceae bacterium; assembly: GCA_019454765.1. Classification (NCBI taxonomy): domain Bacteria; kingdom Thermotogati; phylum Deinococcota; class Deinococci; order Trueperales; family Trueperaceae; species Trueperaceae bacterium. The sequence goes on from JACFNR010000066.1 coordinate 8,747, forward strand.
GTTCGGGAGCGACCGCGTCGACGTGGTCAGCGAGGGCGATTTCGTCAACGCGGGCGCGCGCGTGCGCGTGCTGCGCGTGGAGGGCAACCGCGTCACGGTTCGCGCGCTGGCCGACGCCAGCACTCACGCCCAGTCGGGCGACAAGGAGACCTGATGGACATCCCGCTACTCATCCTCGCCGGCGCCGTAGTCCTCTTCTTCATCATCCTGTTCAACTTCATACCGGTGGGGTTGTGGATCTCGGCGGTCGCGGCGGGGGTGAAGGTGTCGCTCTTCTCCCTGCTCGCCATGCGCCTGCGGCGCGTGCCGCCCAACCAGATCATCTTGCCGCTCATCAAGGCCGACAAGGCCGGCATCGAGGTCAACCAGAACCAGCTGGAGGCGCACTTCCTGGCGGGCGGCAACGTGAACCGCGTGGTGGACGCGTTGATCGCTGCCGACAAGGCGAGGATCGCGCTTCCGTTCGACCGGGCGGCCGCCATCGACCTGGCAGGCCGCGACGTGCTCGACGCCGTGAAGGTGTCCGTCAACCCGCGCGTCATCCAGACGCCGAACGTGAGCGCGGTGGCCAAGGACGGCATCGAGCTGATCGCCACGGCCCGCATCACGGTGCGGGCGAACCTCGAGCGGCTGGTGGGCGGCGCGGGCGAGGAGACCATCATCGCGCGCGTCGGTGAGGGGATCGTCTCCTCCATCGGCTCGACCGACAGCTACAAGCACACGCTCGAGAACCCCGACACCATCTCCAAGACGGTGCTCGCCAAGGGGCTCGACTCCGGCACGGCGTTCGAGATCCTGTCGATCGACATCGCCGACGTGAACGTGGGCCGCAACATCGGCGCCCAGCTTCAAACCGACCAGGCGGAGGCAGACAAGCGCGTGGCGCAGGCCAAGGCCGAGGAGCGCCGCGCCGTGGCCGTGGCGGCGGAGCAGGAGAACCGGGCGCACGTCGAGGCGATGCGCGCCAAGGTGGTCGAGGCGGAGGCCGAGGTGCCGCAGGCGGTGGCCCAGGCGTTCCGCGAGGGGAACCTCGGCATCATGGACTACTACCAGCTGCAGAACATCCAATCCGACACCACCATGCGCGGCAACATCGGCCGGGCCGCCGGGGAGGGCGGCGACCACGGGTGAGCATCGGACTCGAGGAGATCCTCGGCCTGCTCTTCTTCGTCTTCTTCTTCGTCGTCCCGCTCATCTCGAAGAAGAACAAGCCGCCCACCAGGGGCACGCCGCCCGCGAAGCCGCCTACCGGGGGTCGGCCGGCGGCGCAGGGTGGCCTTGGCGGTGGGCCGGTGGCGGCGGACGCCGCCGCGAACGAGCCGTCCACGTGGCGCGAGCTGTTGCAGGAGGTGCGGCGCCGCGTGGCAGAGGCGGAGGCCGCTCAGACCGAGGCCGGGGCGGGTGGTCAGGCGCCGGCCGGCGGGGCTGGGCGCACGGTCGTCAGCGGCTTGCCGACCGCCCCGGACGACGCCCGCCTGCTGCACGAGCGCACTAGCCGACCGCTAGTGACGGAAGGCACGAGCGGCGGGCTGCCGGCTCCAGCGCCGCGCGGCCTGGTGGCGAGCGACCCGTTCACCCGTGGGTTGGTCACCGGCGACGGCTCGCAGGGCGGCCTCGGCCGCGAGGGTCACG
>JACFNR010000067.1 GCA_019454765.1 Trueperaceae bacterium
CTAGCGCAGGAGCATCGGCCAGCAAGCTGTCAAGCTCAAGGTCTACCACGCGAGGAATGTAGCCGGCCACAGCCAAGTGTACACTTTTTACAGGGTCTACTGTACGAATATTACGAAGGCAGTTGAGCCGTTCTTACATCCGCAAGCTTGCTCGGAGCCTCTCCTTACGCAGACTGCCGAGGCCCGACCGATCGGCTTTGGGTTGGCCCTGCCTGCAGCGATGCCCGCGTCAGTGAAGCAGCATGGCACAACATCGCTTCACGTAAGGTTCCCGTCATGCGCCGGCGGCTACTGTTCACTCGTGACAACGGTGAGCCAACGCGCCAACCAGCTCGCCGAACCTACCGGCCCTCGCTACAACCAGGAGTGGCGCAAGACGCTGCTCGTCTTCATACCGTTCGGCGCCCTGGCCTTCTTCGTCGGCTGGGCGCTCGAGCAACCCAGCGGACAGGCGACCACGTTCGACATGATCGTCTACCCGCTGATGGGGTTCCTGCTCCTGGCCCTCGAAGCCGTGCTTGCCTTCGTGCCGCGAACCCTGGCCTTCGTCGTGCTGGCGATCATCGGCGGCGCGAGCACGTTCTTCTTCGCGAAGCTCGGTTGGCTGCTGTTCTTCTCGCCGAGCGAGACGGGGTTGCACGCGCAGTTCACGGAGACCCTCTTCTGGATCCCCGTCGTCTACCTGTTGTCGTTCATCTTGACCGAGGCCCGGCTCAGCCGAACCATCGTGCGGGTGTTCACGGCGGGCATGCTGCTGCTGGGCCTCGTCTACGCCCTGCCTGGTCTGCTGACCGGCACCACCAACTGGGGCGTCGTCTACACCCTCATCGAACTCAACCTCGCCAACACGGTGTTCCTGGCGCTCACATCGGCTTTCATCCGCCGCAAGGAGCAGCAGACGCTCACCAGGGCACGCATGGAGGAGGCCGAGAGACACGCCTACCGGGACGCGTTGACGGGCCTCGCCAACCGCGTTCAGCTCGACAAGGAACTCGGCAAGCTGCTCGAGAAGGCCACCGCCAACAACAGCCGCGTGGCGGTCCTCTATCTCGACGTAGACGGCTTCAAGGTCGTCAACGACACCCTCGGCCATGAGGCGGGCGACGAGCTACTGACGTCCGTAGCTGGACGTTTGCGGCAAGAACTCGACCAGGCCCACATCATGGCGCGCATGAGCGGCGACGAGTTCGTCATCGTGCTCGACGACGTGGAGAGCGCGAACGCCGCCATGTTCAACGCCAGGAAGCTCCAGGCCGCGTTGGTGACGCCGTTCGAGTTGCAGGGCATGTCGCACCACGTCAGTGCCAGCATCGGCATCTGCCTCTACCCGGACGACGCCTCCGACGGCCCCACGCTGCTACGCCACGCAGACTCGGCCATGTACCGCGTCAAGCGCTCCGGCAAGAACGGCGTCCAACGCTACCGCGACGACTCCGACGCGCAAGTCGAACGCCAACGCAACCTCGAAGGCGAACTGCGCACGGCGCTGAGCAGCGACAACAAGCAACTGTCCCTGGTCTACCAAGGCATCCACGACCTCAACACCGGCACGATGGTGAGAGTCGAGGCGTTGGCGCGTTGGCACCACCCCAAGTGGGGTCACGTTGGCCCCAACGAGTTCATCCCGATCGCCGAACGCAGCGGGCTCATCGTCTCCCTGGGCGAGTGGGTGTTGCGTGAAGCCTGCCGCCAGTCGAAAGCCTGGGAGGCGCTCTCCGGCCACGGGGTGGTCGTCTCGGTCAACGTCTCGGCCATGCAGTTCGCCCATCCTGGCTTCTACCGCACCGTCGAAGCGGCCCTCGAGGACCACGCACTGCTGCCCGAACTGCTCGAGCTTGAACTGACCGAAGGCATCGTCATGCACGGGGTCGACCACGTCGTCGAGACGCTCAAGCGCCTACAGCGACTGGGCGTGCGCATCGCCATCGACGACTTCGGCACCGGCTACTCCTCCTTCGCCTACCTCCGCGACCTACCCATCGACACCGTCAAGATCGACCGCAGCTTCATCAAGGACCTCGGCTCACCGTTACAAGCACCACAGTTCGCACTGGCCCTGGTCGAGGCGATAACTCACGTCGCCAAGCACCTGGATCTCCAGATCGTGGCGGAGGGCATAGAGACCGAAGCGCAGCACCAAGTACTGCGCGACCTCGGCTGCCACCTCGGGCAGGGTTACCTCTTCTCGAGACCGGAGAAGGCGCCCGACGTGCGCCCGTTCCTCCAGCTAGCTCCGAACCAGACGCAGGCCGTGACCAAGACCTTAGTCAACTGATTCGAGCCACAGAGACATAGCCGCCACCGAGCGATCACCAGCCCACGCCTCACAGCGGTAACGGCGCGAGCCGAGCGTCTCCTGGGTAGCGCCGTCACCGTCACGCGCCACGCGGAACACGGCCCGTTCACCGGCCCAGACGAGGTCACTGGCCTCGACCTCGCCGCGCACCACGCGGTAGGGCACGCCGTGAAGGCACCCCGCCAGGTACGAGAGCTGCCCCATGAGCACGGCAACGGGCAACGCCGGGTAGCCGTCGAAGTGACCCACGCAAGCGCCGACCGGCAGCGACTCGACGACTTGCTCGGCCATGTCCATGGTGCCGTGCCAACTAGCCGTGAGCAGCGAGCCGTATGGGCTTGGGGCCCTCGGCGTGGGCTTGCCCCTGGTGCGGAAGAGCCGCTCGAACGCCGAGTCGGTGAGCACCGCGTAGTCGACCTCGAACGAGGCGAGCGGCGCACCGTTGGCAGTGGCGGTTATCGCCGCCCTGGCACCGCGCTTATCGAGGTCGAGGACGCGCCCGTTGAAGCGAACCGGCGCACCGTAGGGCGCGTCGTTGGGTACGTAACGACACTCGGCGCGGCGCGCCAAGTAGTAACGGCGGCGATCGTCACCCTGCCGAGCCGCCGCGGTCAACAGGCCGACGATGGCGGCGTGTCTGCCAAGCTCGGCCGCGGGCATGGGGCCGAGCTCCGAGTAGCTCGGCGATTCGGCCGCGGCGGTCGCCCGCAGCCCAAGGCCCGCCATGTCGATGTCAGTCAGTGCGAGATAAGGCGGCCTGACCCCAACCCGCTCCAGCAGGTTCGGGGCGACAACGCTCGTCGTCGAGCTCTCGATATGTCGCGTGCGCGGGATCATCGTGCGGTCCCCAACGCGCGCTCCAGATCCTGCTGTCGGCAAGCGACCAACTGCCCCCAAGAACGGTTGTCGATCATCCCAGACCTCTCCCCTACGCCCCCCACGGGAGAAGCTACCACCTCCTGGACGATGCGGGCGGCTAGCCGAGGTCCGCCGCCTCGCGCTGGCGACCTCACCCGACCCGGTCATCCGCGTCGCGCCTGGCGCACCCGGGGTGAGTACGGCCTGGCCTACTGCGCGTTAGAGATCGAAGGCAACCACTGCACGATCCCGGGGAAAGCCACGAGCAGCAGTAGCGCCACGATCTGGATGAGCACGAACGGGATGATGCCGCGGTAGATGTGCTCCGTCTTGATCTGCGGCGGCGCCACCCCCTTCAGGTAGAAGAGCGCGAAGCCGAACGGCGGGGTGAGGAACGAGCTCTGCAGGTTCATGGCGATGACGACGCCGAACCAGAGCAGCATGTCCTGCCCGAAGAAGTGTGCCGCGATGGGCGTGATGAACGGCACGACGATGAAGGTGATCTCGATGAAGTCGATGAAGAAGCCGAGCACGAAGATGGTGAGCATGGTGAAGAACAGGAAGCCCCACTTCCCGCCCGGCAGGTTGACGAGGAACTGATCGACGAGGGTGTCGCCGCGCAGGGCCGTGAACACCATGCTGAAGGCGGTGGCGCCCACCAGGATGATGAACACCATGCTGGTGAGCTGGGTGGTCTGGCGCATGGTGTCGACCAGGTTCTTGAGGTTGAGGCGGCCGTTCACGAGCGCGAGGAGCATGGCGCCGATGGCGCCCGCCGCGCCTGCCTCCGTGGGGGTGGCGATGCCGAAGAAGATCGAGCCGAGGACGAGCAGGATGAGGAAGAGGGGTGGCACGAGGCTGCGCACGATCTTGACGGCCAGCACCTTGGCGGGCATCTGCCGCGCCTCGAGGGGCAGCGCCGGCGCCTCGTGCGGCTTGACCCAGGCGGTGAAGGCGACCCACGCGACGAACAGTCCGGCCAGCATGAAGCCCGGGACGAACGAACCGAGGAAGAGCTGACCCACGCTTATCCCCATCTGGTCGCCCAGGATGACGAGGACGATGGAGGGCGGGATGATCTGCCCGAGCGTGCCGGAGGCGGCGATCACGCCCGCCGACAGCGGCTTGCTGTAGTCGTACTTGAGCATGACGGGCAGCGCGAGGATGCCCATGGTGACGACGGAGGCGCCCACCACGCCGGTGGAGGCCGCCAGGAGGGCGCCCACCACCACGACGGAGATGGCGAGGCCGCCCCGCAGCCGCCCGAAGAGGATGCCCATCGTCTCGAGGAGCTCCTCTGCCAGGCCGGAGCGTTCCAGCATGACGCCCATGAACACGAAGAACGGCACCGCCACGAGCGTGTAGTTCTCCATGATGGTGCCGTAGATGCGTTGCGGCATGATGTTGAGCCGCGCCACGCGGAACAGAGGCTCCCACGGCAGGTCCAAGCCCAGGCCGGGGAGGAAGTCGGAGCCGATGAGCGTGAACAGCACGGCGGTGCCGCCCAGGCTGAACGCCACCGGGTAGCCGATGAGGAGCAGCACCACGGCCGCGCCGAACATGTAGAAGGCGAGGTACTCCACTCAGGCCGCCCCGGCCGTTCCGGTGGACGGAGCCTCGCCCGCGCCGCCTGACGGCGTGCCCGCCCTACCGGCCGGCGGTTCGGTGGGCGCCACCCCGCGCAACTTCGCCACCAGCCTGATGACCTGGCTCACGCCCTGCAACGCCAACAGCGCGAAGGCAATCGGGATGACCGTCTTCATCACGTATATGGGCAGGTTGCCGGCGTTGACGTTGACCTCGAGGTGCTGCCAGGAGCGCCGCACGTACGGCAGGCTCAGCGTGAACCCCATGAAGCAGAACGGGAAGAGGAAGAAGACGGTGCCGAGCAGGTCGACCCACGCCTTGCCGCGTTCCCGCAGGCGCGAGTAGACGATGTCGACCCGCACGTGCCCCTCCGTGCGCAGCACCCAGCCGGCGGCGAGCAGGAACACCAGGTCGAAGGCGTACGTCTGCAGCACCGTGTAGACGCTGCCGCCGAGCGAGACCCCGATGGCGCGCCCCACGTAGCGCGTGATGACGTTATAGGCGCCGAGGAGCACCATCACCAACGTGAGCCACTGCATGACGACCGCGATGGCGCCGTTGAACGCGTCGATGAACCCGGCAACCCTCAAGAACGCCTTCAACCAGGCGCCTCCCCTCCGTGACCGCTCATCACTCTTGGTTGCTGGGGGTCATGGTACTGCCGTCACCTGGGAGCGTCAACGCCGCGCCGGCGTGGAGCAAGCAGGGAGGCTGCCCGTCGCTCAGAACTGTTCGGTGTTGGCTGACAGCCAGCGGACGAGCCGGTCGAATCGGAACGCCCCACGCTCGTACAGTTGGTGGATGAAGTCGTACGTGGCTCCGGCCGAAGCCGTGATCCGCTGGCCGTTGATGGCCAAGAACGTGTAGGTGGCCGCGAAGGCGGTCCGCTTGTTCCCGTCCACGAAGGGGTGGTTCTGCGCCAAGCTCTCCCAGAGCGCGGCGGCTTCCTCGATCACGGTTGGGTAGTAGCCGGTCTGTGGGCGGAACAGAGCGGCTTCGAGCGAACCCAGGTCGCGAACGCCGCTCTCGCCCCCGTAACGCTGAACCTGATCCTCATGTATCGCCAGGACCTCGGCGACCGTGAGGTACTCGGTCATTCAGCCAGCTTCTTGTAGAGCGCCGCGAACTTCTCGTGGCTCACCTGATAGGCGGCCATGACGTGCGCACGAGGCTTCTCCTGCCGCCGCTTCTCGAGCAGGTCGGCGAGCGCCTCGTCGACCAGTGCTTGGATCTGCCTGCCCTCGCTGCGCGCGAGGGCCCGGATATCGCTGAGGATCTGCGTGTCCACCTGTGTGGCGAACTTCTCCCGGCTCACGCTTGCCATAGACACGCCTCCTGTCTGACCACGGCCTGCATCATGATACATCTTGATTCCTCCTGATCGGTTGGCCGGGGGCGCTTGACCTAGCGGCCGTGCGCGGCCGCGCCGACTCCAGCCTTGACACCGCGCACCCGAGCGACTAGGCTGACGGTCATTGAGTGGTCACTCAATAGCAGGAGGCGCCAGGTGCCCAGCCCGACCACAACCCGGAAACCGAGCCGCCGCGAGCAGGCGGAGGCGCGGCGCCTGCAGATCATGGACGCCGCCCTCAACCTGTTCGCGCAGCACGGCTACGCCGGCACCTCCACCAAGCAGATCGCTCAGGAGGTGGGGGTGACCGAAGGCCTCATCTTCCACTACTTCCCCACCAAGGCCGAGCTGCTCCTGGCCGTGGCCCGCCAACGCATGGGGTTCCTGAACGAGGCGTTGGGGCTCCTGGCGGGCCTGGAGGAGCTGCCGGCGCGCGAGGTGCTCGGCAGCATCGTGCTCGGTTGGGTGGAGATGATGCAGAGCCAGTCCGACATCGTGACCATGCTCCTGATCGAGTCGCAGACGAGCGGCGAGCTGGGCGGGGCGTTCAGGGGCGTGGTCGAGCAGTTGGCGGGCGCTCTCTCGAGCTACCTCCGCTCGCGGGTGCGGGCGGGCGAGCTGCGCGCCGACCTGCCGGTCGAGACCAGCGCCACGATGTTCTTCTCGTCTCTGATGATGTTCTTCCTCACCAACCGCGCCCTAACGCCCGCGGAGTGGCGGACGCGCGCCTCGCGCTTCACCGGCGAGATGCTGGACGCCTGGTTCCGGGGCGCCCTCGCGCCCGGCGCGGCGGCCACGCGCGGCGAGCCGTCCACCGAGGCCTGACCGAGACCCTCCCCGAGCGGCCGAAGGAGGTAGCAGCCGACCCAGCGCAAAGCCTTCGCCAAAGAATTGAGTAAGTGCTTAGTCATTCAGACTCGGCCACGGAACGGAGACCCCCCCACCGCATGAGTCGCATCGCCCGCTTCGCCCTCGAGCACAGCCGCGCCGTCATCGCCATCTTCCTGGCCATCACGGTGGCCCTAGCCATCAGCGCCACCCGCATCGAGACCGACAACGCCACCCAGTCGCTCTACCCCGACGACTCCAAGGTAGACGCCCTCGCCAAGGAGCTGCAGGCCACCTTCCAGCACCACGACCGCCTCCTGCTCGTGGCCAGCGGCGACATCTACACGGGCCCCACCATGACCCGCGTCACCGCGCTCACGGCCGCGCTTCAGCGCCTGCCGGGCGTGGAGAACGTGACGTCGGTGGCGACGGCCAAGCGCATGATCGACGACGACGGCTTCCTCATCGTCGACGACCTCCTGCCGAGGCGCGCCCCCGGCACGGACCCGAGCCCCGAGGAACTCGCCGCCGTCCGCGACTACCTCGCCACCTCCCCCATGTACCGGAACGTCACGCTCGTGAGCGCCGACGGCAAGCACGCCAGCTTCATCATCGAGATGGCGGAGGACCTCGACGCCAACGCCTTCGCCAAGAGCGTGGTCAAGACCGTCAAGGCCGAGTGGGAGGGCGAGTTCTCGCTGGCCGGCCAGGCGTTCACGAGCATGGAGCTGCAGGCGATCATCGGCCGCGACCTGCCCGTGCTCGGCGGCCTCGCCCTCGCCGCCATCCTGTTCATGCTCTTCCTCAACTTCCGCACGCTGCAGGGCACGCTCCTGCCGCTGGCGCAGATCCTGCTGGGCGTCGTGTGGGGCATGGGCCTCTTCCAACTGCTCGGCGGCAAGCTCATGGCGCTCACCGTCATCGGTCCAATAGCCGTCATGGCCGTGGCCAGCTCGTTCATCATCAACATGCTGGGGCGCTACTACTTCGAGCTGGCCCACGGCGCCGAGAAGCGCGTGGCCATCGACCGCATGCTGGGCGAGACCGGCCTGGGCGTCATCGTGTCGGGCGTCGCCATCTCCGCCGCCATGAGCACGTTCATGCTGTCGAGCCTGCAGATGGTGCGCGGCCTCGGGCTGGTGGCGCTCTTGGGCGTCCTCGCTTCGCTGCTCGCCAGCATGGTGCTGCTGCCCGCGCTCCTCAACGTGCTGCCACCGCCCAAGCGCGTCGACGACCCCGAGAACCCGGGCGGCCTCCTCAAGCTGCTCCGGCGCCTCGGTCGGCTCACCACCCGAAGGCCCCGCGCCGTGCTCGTCACCGCGCTCGTCATCGTGCTGGCCGGGGTGCTGGGCCTGCCGCGCATCGTGACCGACACCTCCATCCTGGCCTTCTTCCCCGAGGGGGGCGCTACCCGCACGAGCGTCGCCACCGTCGAGGAGGTGCTGGGCGGCTCCTCCACCATCACCGTGTGGCTGAAGGGCGACCTCACCGACCCCGCCCTGCTCACGGCCATGGAGGCGTACCAGGCCGACGTCTCGAGCCTGGCGGGCATGGGCCCGGGACAGTCGATCGCCAACGTGGTGCGCGCCCTCCACCTCACCCTCACGGGCGAGGAGGGCCTGCCGACGAGCCGCGAGGCCGTGGCGCAGGAGCTCCTCCTGTACCAGTCGTCGGGCGACGTCTCCGACCTGACCCGGTTCATGACGCTCGACTACCAGCAGGGCGTCATCAGCTTCGTGGCGAGATCGATGTCGACCGAGCGCGTGGCCGAGGTCACGAGCGAGATGACGCGCCTGGCGGGCGAGCACTTCGGCAAGCTCGCCACCGTCCAGCTGACCGGCAACCCGCTGCTCGAGCGCGAGATCGAACAGGCCATGCGCCACGACTTCGTCATCAGCCTCACCCTCGCCATCGCCCTGGTGCTGTTCATCGACAGCTTCGTGCGCTCCTTCCGCGCCGCCGCCGTGACCATCATCGTGCTGCTCTCCACCGTGGCGCTGCAGTACGGGCTCCTCGGCTGGCTCGGCCTGCCGCTGAACCTGGCCACCATGCTGATGGGCGCCCTCGCCATCGGGGTGGGCGACTACGCCATCCACCTGACAGTCCGCTACATGGAGGAGCGCCGCCACGGCAAGGATCCCGAGGCGGCCGTGGTGCACACGCTTCACAGCACGGGTCGCCAGATCCTCTTCACGGCCCTCACCCTGGGCGCCGGCTTCGGCGCGCTGGCTTTCGCCAACTTCGTCCCCGTGGCCACCCTGGGCCGGCTCATGCTCCTCACCGTCGGCCTCGTGGGCGTGGCCACCCTCACCCTGCTGCCGGCCGCGAGCCTCAAGTTCCTCCGCGACCCTCACACTCGCCTCCACCTCCCCAAGGAGCTCATGCATGAAGAAGCCTGACGCCACACGCCGCCTCTCCGCCCTCGTGGCGGCCCTCGCCCTGGCCGCCTTCGGCCTCGCCTTCGCGCAGAAGTACCCGGACGCCGACGCGCTCATAGCTGCCGTCGACGCCCGGCCCGAGCCGGCCACCAGCCAGGCCACCCTCACCATGACCATCACCACGGCCGGTGGCCAGACGCTCTCGCGCGAGATGCAGACCTGGAGCGAGGGCACCACCAAGCGCATCATCAAGTTCACGGCCCCGGCCGACATCAAGGGCTCGGGCTTCCTCACCCTCACGGCCGCCGACGGCAGCGAGGAGAAGCTCGTCTACCTCCCGGCGCTCGACCGGGTGCGCCGCATAGCCGGCGGGCAGCAGGGCGACTCCTTCTTCGGCTCCGACTTCGCCTACGAGGACATCACCGGCATCGACCAAGAGGACTACACCCACAAGCTCCTCGAGGTGAGGGACGGCCCCGTCTACGTGGTGGAGGCCGTGCCCACGCCGGAGAGCGGCTCGAGCTACGAGCG
>JACFNR010000068.1:0-4547 GCA_019454765.1 Trueperaceae bacterium
GTGGAGGAGCGCCGCGCCGGCAGGAGGCTCAGCGCCGGCTGACCCGTGCCACCAAAGCGCCGGCAGGCGTCAGCGTCGGCTGACCCGTGCCACCAAGGCGCCCGCAGGCGTCAGCGCCAGCTGACCCGTGCCACCAAAGCGCCGGCAGGCGTCAGCGCGTGAGTATGTCTGCCGTGGCCGCCTCGGGTTCCATGCCCGTCTCGACCAGTAGCGCCTGCGCGAAGCGGTCGTAGACGCGCCGCGCCTCCCGGCGCCGCCCGAGGCGCGTGAGCAGGGTGAGGAGCGCCTGGACGGCGTCCTCGTGCAGCGGGTCGAGGGCGATGAGGCGCTTGAGGAGGCGCACGCGCAGCTCCACGCCGGGCTCGCCGGCGGCCGGCGCCTCCCGGTCGGTGGAGGCGCGCTTAAGGAGATCGTCGGCGTCCGCGCCCGCGTACAGGGCCTCGAGGACGCGCTCCCTCAGCGCCTGCCGCTCCTCGTCGACGAGCGGCAGCTCCACCCCCGGGGCGAACGGCTCGACGTACAGCTCCAGCACGCGCTCGGCGTCCCCGGCGCTCAGGGCCGCCTCCAGCTCGCGCAGGTCGAGCGTGAAGCGTTGCAGGCCGCCCTCGCCCACGAAGGTGGTCTGGCCCCACGGCTCGAGCGCCTTGCGCAGCATGGTGAAGAGCACCCCGAGGCTGTTGCGCTGCTTGCGCGCGTCCACCTCCGGCCACAGCTCCTCGCCCATCCGCTCGCGCGGCACGCCCAGCGCCAGGAGCGTCACGGCCTCGCGTTGCCGGTCGGTGAGCGGCACGCTTACGCCGAGCACGGCGGCGCTCACCTCGCCAAGGAGCTTGACCTCGAGGGGCGGCACCTCGTCGAGGCGCGCCGCGATGGCCTCCTCCCAACCCGACGCCAGCACCTCCGCCAGTGGGTAGGCGCGCGCCAGCTCGGGGCGACCCGGTGGCAGCGCCGCGGGCGGCACGCCCGCGTAGACGAGTACGGCCTCGCGCAGGCGCGTGAGGTCGAGGAGGGCCGCCAGGTGCTCGGGGCGTCGCTCCACCACGTAGGCGGCCGCCAACCAGTGGACCCTGAACTCGCGGTAGTGGTAGGCGGCCTCGGCCTCGCTCACCAGCCGGGCCGCCTCCGCCGCGTCGCCCCGCGCCGCCAGCGCCCACGCCAGCTCGAGCTTCGTGAAGGGGCCCTCCGCGAGCTGGGGGTAGACGTCGAAGGCGCTGTCGAGGTCGCCGCTCCTCCGGAGCGCGCGCAACCACAGGGCGCTCACGCGCTCTGCCAGCTCCAGCGACTCCCAGCGCCGCGCCGCCGCGAGGATGGCGGGGAAGGCGGCGACGTCGCGCTCGAAGTAGGCGAGCATGGCCCTCACCATGACGGCGTTGTCGCCCTGCGCCCGGTTAGCGACGCGGCGCAGCGCGGCGGCGGCCGCCGTCTCGTCGCCCAGGTAGGCGTGGGTCACCGACAGGTTCTGGTGGACGATGAAGAGGGTCCCGTCGTCGAGGTCGGGCGCCTGGGCCAGCTCGAGTTGGGCGGCCAGCATGCTGTCGACGTCGCCGTGCAGCTCCCACAGCATGAGCTGCAGGTTGGCCGCCGTGCGCGCCGCCGCCGAGCGCAGCTGGGGGGTCTGCTCGGCGCGGCCGTAGGCGGCCAGCGCCTGGCGGAAGCGGGCCTCCGCCGCGGCGAGGTCGCCCCTGAAGTAGGAGACGGGGCCGAGGTTGTGGAGGAGCCTGGCGGCGGCGTCGTGCGGGAGGCTGGGCGCCAGCTCGAGCGCGGCGCGTTCGAACGGCTCGGCCTCCTCGAAGCGCTTGGCCGCCGCCAACGTGAACAGCGCGACGCCCAACAGGCCGGCGCGCGAGACCGGCGCCAACTCCGGATGGGCCACGAGCGCGGTCGTCTCGGGCAGCGCCACGTCGAAGCGGTTGAGGGTCAGGTTGGCGATGGCCACGTTGCGGCGGCGCTCCAGGTCAGCGGACGGCGGCGCCAGCTCGTGCCAGTGCAGGAAGCGCTCCGGCTGTTGCTGGGGGAGCGCGCCGGCGGCCTCGACCAGCGCACGCAGGCCCTCGAGGTCGCCAACCCGCTCGAAGGCGGCGCCGCGCGCGAGCGGGTCGAGGCGGTGCGCGTTGGCCGCCACCTCGCCCCGCGCCGCCTCCGGATCGGTGGCCAGCACGCCCTCGGCCATGAGGGGGTGCAGGCGGTAACCGCCCGCCAGGCGCTGCACGAAGCCGGCGCGGGCCAGCTCGAGCGTGAGGTCGGTGGCGGCGGCGTCCGGCAGCAGGTCGACGGCGGCCAAGAACAGCAGTTCCCTCCACGCCTCGGGCCCCACGCTGCGCGCCACGGCGCGCGTGAGGCTCTCGTGCGGCGGCAGGCCGCCGGTGAGGGCCGCGAAGTGTAGCGGCAGCGGCCAGCCGCGCGTCTGCTGCCACACCTGCCGCGCCAATGCCGCGTCGCCCAGGACGCGCTCGGCCTCGTCCTCCCCGAACGCCAGGTCGGCGCTGGTGAGGTGCTGCACCCGGCCGGCGGTGGTGAGCTTGTGAAGCTCGGGGTAGGCGAGGGCCGCGCGACTGGCCAGCAGGACGAGGCCCGCCCCGTCCCGCAGGAGGGGCCCGGGGTCCTCCTCGCCGGTGAGGTCCTCGAGGACCACCAGCGTGGGCGCCTCGCGCAACGCGTCGAGCAGCACCGGCCAGGGCGCCGCGGCCGGCAGCTCCAGCTGGCCCGCCAGGGCGGCGCGCACGTCGCGCCCCGCCACCGACGTCCACACCACGCGCCAGCCCTCGGCCTCCAGCTCGTCCGCCCACTGCGACGCCAGCACGCTCTTGCCGTACCCGTACGGCGCCTCGAGCCACACGGCGAAGCCCGGGGCGTCCGGCAGCCTGTCGACGAGGCGGCGACGGCGCAGGTGCAGGGGGCTCGGCGCGGGGCGGACGGTGGGCATGCGCGGTGGGCTCCTCGGACCCTGGTTGGGCGGTCCCGGTCGTTACCGGCGAGTATAGCGACCGGCGCCCGGCGCGGCCTCGGCGGGGGGACCGCGTCTTAACTCCGGCTTAATTGCTCCGCTGCTAGCCTCCGGCCATGGGAGGGCACGCGACAGGCGGGGAAGGGGGGTCGGCGGCCGTTGCGGCCCGCGCCGACCTGGGGACACTCGACTGCGAGGCGCTGGCCAGCGCGCGCCTGGCGCTCGAGTCGCTGGTCACGAGCGGCGCGGCGCCGCTGGAGGCCTACGGCGAGCTGGCCGACGTGCTGGCCGAGCTGGAGCGGCGCCGCCGCGCAGGCCGCTGCCCGCCGTAGCGGCGCCGCCGCGCAGGCCGCTGCCCGCCGTAGCGGCCGCGTACCAGTCGTTCCGGCGGGGCGTGCGATGCTGACGGTAGGCATGGCGCCACGCCGGAGGAGGTACGCCATGATCGGAAGCACCCTCAAGCTCGCCCTGCTCGACCACATCGCCCCCCTGCCTGGGCCGCTCCTCTCGCTGTACGTCGACGTCAACCCGGCCAATCCCGACACGAGCGGCAAGGCGTACGTGCTGCGCGCCCTGGAGGCCGTGAAGGCCCTCGACCTGCCCAAGGCGTACGTCGAGGCGCTACGCGAGCGGCTGCGCCAGCAGTTCGCGCGCCTCGAGGGGCGCAGCCTGGTCATCTTCGCCGGCTCAGACCTGAACGAGCAGTTCGACGCCTACTACCTGCAGACGGAGCTGCCGTTCCTCGCGGACGCGGGCGGCGCCCTCGCCCACTGGGGCAGGCCGCTCGTGGCGCCCCTCCTGTTCGCGCTCGATCAGCGCGAGCGCCACGCCGCCGTGTTCGTGGCCACCGACCGGGTGCGCCTCTTCGAGGTCTTCCTCGGTCAGATCGAGGAGGTCGCCGACTACGTCCGCACCGTCGACACCGACTCGTGGGTCGACTACCGCGAGGCGCGCCGCAGCGGCGCCATGGGCATAGGGGTGGCCGCGCGCGGCGGGGCCGACGTGGACAGCTTCAAGGACCGCATGGACGAGGCCACCCTGCGCCTCTACCGCGCGCTCATGCCGGAGGTGGCGAAGACCCTCGAGGCGGGCCTCATCGACCGCGTGATCCTCCTCGGCCAGGCGGGCCCCGTTGGCGCCTTCGAGAACCTGATGCCGGCCGACTTGCGGCAGCGGGTGGTGGGCAAGTTGCCCGGGCACGCCAACCCGGCCGCGCCCGCCAGGGAGTGGCTTCCGCTGGTGATCGGCCTGGTGGAGGAGAGCGAGGCGGCGCACGAGGCGGCGCTTCTCGACCTCATCCGCGAGGGCGGCGTGTGGGGCGTCGAGGAGACCATGACCCTCCTGCAGCAGAACCGCCTCCGCACGGTGGTGGTGCCGTGGAGTGGCCTGGGCGACGGTTACCTGACGGCCGGCGGCTGGGTGGCCGCCAGCCTCGCCGAGGCGGAGGCGCTGCGGCCCGGCGAGACGGTGGAGGCCGTGAGCCTCCTCGAGGTGCTGCCCGCGCTGGTGCAGCGGACGGGCACGGTGCTCGAGTTCGTGCACGGGCGGGCGGAGGAGCGGCTCATGAGCGAGTTCGCGGGCATGGCGGGCCTCAGGCGCTGGT
>JACFNR010000068.1:4647-7140 GCA_019454765.1 Trueperaceae bacterium
TCCGGCGCCGTGGACGGCGGCGTTGTCGAGCAGGTTGTCGAGCAGTTGCCGCAGCAGGGTGGCGTCCCCCCGCACCAGCGGGGTGTCGGGTGCGAAGGCGGCCTCAAGGGGAACGTCGGGGCGTGCGGCCCGCGCGGCGTCGACGGCCTCGCCGGCAACGCGCACGAGGTCGACCTCGTGGAGGTCGCCCGGACCGCTGTCGCGCGCGAGCATCAGGAGGTGATCCACCAGCCGCGCCATCCGGTCCACGTCGCGCTCCAGCTCAAGGAGCGCCGCGCGGTAGGCGGCCGGGTCGCGCTGTCGCGCCAACGCGCCCTCGATCCGCGTCTTGAGGGCCGCCAGCGGCGAGCGCAGGTCGTGCGCGGCCGCGCGCAGGAAGGCCACCTCGCGGTCCATCCCGTCCGCGAGGCGCGCGAAGGCGGCCTGCAGCGTGTTGGCGAGCCTGCCCAGCTCGTCGGTTGCTTCTACGCCGGGCAGGGGCGTGCGCAGCTCACGCGAGCCCGTCAGGGCCGCCGCGGCGCGCTCGAGGCGCCTCACGGGGGAGAGCATGTTCGCGGCCACGAGGTTGCTGAGGAGCGCGACCGCCAGCGCGGCGACGGGCACGATGACGGCCAGCGCCAGCAGGTAGGCGCGCAGCGCCAGCTCGGTCCCCACCGGGTCGCCCGCCAGTTGCAGCGTGTAACGCACCCCGTCCTCGCGCACCTCGCGGGTGAGCACGCGGTGCTGCGCCGCGCGCGAGTAGCCGGGCGCCGAGTCGGTGGGCACGGGCGGGAACGCCGGCGTGGCCGCCAGCACCTCGCCCCGGAGGAGGAGGCGCACGTGCACGTCGTCGGGGAAGCCGTGGTCGAACTCCAGGACGTCGTGCTTCGTGCTACCCGGGTGGATGCTCACGTCGTCGACGAGCTTGTCGAGCCGCTGCGCCTCACCCGCCTCCAGGAAGCGCCCCAGGACCAGGAAGAGCGCCAACGCCGTCAGCAGCAGCACCGTCACGGTCTGGGCGATGAGCACGAGCGCCAGGCGCCGGTGCAGGTTCGGCTTGCGCAAGGGGAACGGTCGCATGCCCGTCACGACGCGCGGTACCCCCTTCCGCGCATGCTCTGCACCACCGAGTCGTCGAGCTTCTGCCGTAGGTACCGCACGTACACGTCGACCACGCGCGGCTCCCCGAAGAAGTCGGGGCCCCACACGCGGTCGAGGAGTTCCTGGCGCGTGAACCAGCGCGCGGGCGCGTGCAGTAGCGCCTCCAGCAGGTCGTACTCGCGGCCCGTGAGCGCGACCTCGCGGCCGTCCCAGCTCACCTTGCGTGACACGGTGTCGAGCTCGCCGCGGCCGTCACCGAAGCCGATGCTGCTGCGGGTCACGTCGGATGCGCGGCGCGACAGGGCGCGCAACGTGGCCTTCAGCTCGGCCAGGGCGAACGGTTTCACGAGGTAGGCGTCGCCCCCAAGGTCGAGGCCCGTCACGCGGTCGGCCAGGTCACCCCGCGCCGTGAGGAAGAGGATGGGCACGGCCACGCCCTCGGCGCGCAGCGTGCGCGCCAGGTCGAAGCCGTCCAGGCCGGGCAGCATGACGTCGAGGATGAGTGTGTCGAACCCGCCGGCGCGAGCGAGCTCCAGGCCGCCCTGGCCGTCCGTCGCCCAGGTGACGCGGTGTCCACCCTCCTCCAAGGCGGCGACGAGGGGCGCTGCGATCCGCGTGTCGTCCTCGACCAGCAGGAGCCTCAAGCCCGGTGCCTCCTGCTCAACTCTACGGCGCCCGCCGGCGCCCCTCCACCAGCCGGACCGCCACCGTGAACGCCACCAGCGCCAGGGCGCCAAGGTAGAGCCAGGCCAGGCGGTCGCTGCCTCCCATCACCCCGTGCAAGGTGCCGGCGGCGAAGCCGGGGTAGGCGAGG
Organism: Trueperaceae bacterium; assembly: GCA_019454765.1. NCBI lineage: Bacteria > Thermotogati > Deinococcota > Deinococci > Trueperales > Trueperaceae > Trueperaceae bacterium. The sequence goes on from JACFNR010000068.1 coordinate 6,542, forward strand.
AGGTGGAGGCCCTTCACCCACTTGGGGCCCAACACCCGCCGCCCCGCGAAGCTGAGGTAGGGCGCCAGCAGCAGGTACGTGCCGACGGTGCCGAGGCCCATGGCCGCCGGCTCGTAGGTGGCGAGTCCGGGCACGAGCGCCCCGGCGAGTGGCTGGGGGAAGTGCTCCGTGACGAGCGAGAACGCCACGTGGACCCCCACCAGCGCCAGCCCGCTACCGGCCGTGAGGCCGTGCCAGCCGAACTGCAACGGTTTGGCCAGCCAGGCGGGCGGCGTGAAGCGCGTCGCCAGCAGCGCACCGCTCGCCACGCTGAGGGTAAGCAACAGGTAGCCGATCACCCCGGTAAGGCGCAGGAAGGCCCAGGTGAAGCCACTCGGCGCCAGGCCGGCCCACGCCAGCAGCCAGTAGAGGGTCAGGGTCGCCAGGGGCAGCCCCAGCAGGTAACGGTTGAGCCGCGGGGCGCGCGCCATCGTCGATGTCATCGGTGTCCTCTCTCGAGTCTCTCGCTAGTGGAGCGTGCCGTCGCGATCGACGACCCAGGCCTGCTCGACCTGCAGCGTCTCCGGCACGGGCGCCCCGAGGAGCAGCAGCTTGGTGGC
>JACFNR010000068.1:7240-9411 GCA_019454765.1 Trueperaceae bacterium
GCTCGACCTGCAGCGTCTCCGGCACGGGCGCCCCGAGGAGCAGCAGCTTGGTGGCAAGCTCGGCGCGCATGAGCGAGCGCCCGACCACCGTGGCCTGCACCCAGCGCCCCTGGGCGGGGCGTCCGGTGCGCGGGTCTATGAGGTGGTGCCCGCCCCGCCAGGCGCGTCGGACCAGACTGGAGCTTGCTACCGCCCAGGCGCCAGGCGGTAGCCGCAGGTGCCACACCTCGGCTGCGCCCAGCACGTCCACCTCACTGGCGGCGGCGGAGCGGGCGAGCACGTCGCCGCCGGCGTCGATGACGATCTCCGCGGCGCGGCCGGCCACCCGCTCGACCACCCACGTCTTGCCCGTGCCGCCCAGGTCGATGGCCGCGCCCGGCGGCAGCACGATCTCGCGGGCCGAAACCACGAGCTCGTCCACGCTCGGCACGGCGGGGGGTGTCCCCTCAGGGGCGATCCAGCGCGCGCCCTCGTGCCAACTCGTGGCGTAGCCGTGCCACTCGAGGGAGCGGCCCACCAGCGGCGTGACGAGGCCGCCGGTCAGCCGGCTCGCCTCGACCGCCCAGGCCAGGGCGGCCACCAGCTCCGGCGGCGGGTCCTGCAGCCGCCCCTCCCGGTTCAGGCGCGCCACCACGCCGTCGCCGAAGCGCGTGAGGATGCCCTCCAGCCGGCGCACCTCGCGCGCCAGGCGCGGCGCACCGACGGCGCGGATCGTGACGGTGGTGCCCATGGCGTGGAAGCTGACGCGCTCGATCGGGCGCTGCCGGGTCTTCGTGACCGGCCCGGCGGGCGTTGCCGCGGCGGGGTCGCCCAGGGGCGGCCTGCCGCCCGCGCCGCGAGCGCGAGGCGCGCCCGCCCTCACGGCGGCGCGCGCCAGCCGCGGATGCGTGCTCACGAGGCCCGCGAGGCGGCCACCGGCGCCTTCGAGCGCCCGCGGCTCAGCGCCACGGCGGCCGCGGGACCGCCTACGGTGCGGATGGAGGCGGAGTCGAAGGCGGCCACCACGAGGCCGGTGGTGTCTACCACGAGCACCCGGGTGGGGGCGCCCGCCGGACTCACCGGTACGAGCTCGCCCTCTGCGGGGCCCTGGGCCCGTGGCGCGGCGCTCGCGAGCTGCCAGGTGGCGCCGGCACCCAGCCCGAGGAGGGCGGCGAGGAGGACGGTGGTGGAGGCCGCCTTGTCGAACTTGGGGCGGCGCGGCTTCGAGCCCGCGCCGGCCGGGGACAGACGCTGCCTGCCGGCGCGGCTCCCGTTCTCACCGGGTGCGCCCGCCGTCACTTCCTGCTCCTGGCGTTCGGCTTGGCGGGCTTGGGCGCGCCGGTGGTCAGCGCGTGGCTGGTGGGGTGGTCGTCGTGGTCGTCGTCGTGGTGCTTCTCGTCCTCGTGATCCTTCTCGTCCTTGTGATCCTTGCGGTCCTTGGAGTCGTGGTCGTCATCGTCGTCGTGGTCCTCGTGGTCGCGGCGCTCGTCCTTACTTCGCTTCGTGGCCGCGTCCTGCGAGCCGCCGTACGCCTCGGGGAAGCCCTCAAGGTAGGTGCCGACCAGGTCGGCGGCGCTGACGACCGGCGCCGTCTCGGCGGCCGTCTCGGCGGCCGCCTCGGTGGGCGGCCTGCCGTCGGGGCCGGCCAACACGGTGCCGTCGGGACCCACGAGCATCCACGCGGTGGAACCGTCGTTCATGGGCACGAGCGCGGAGCCGGGCACGGCGACGACCTTGCTCGGGTCGGCCGGGCGGCCGCGCGCCTGGGCGCGGGTGTCCGGCTGCATGTTGTCGAGGAGCGCGTAGCCTCCCGCGAACGCGAAGGCGGCGCTCAGACCGGCGATCAACAGCGTGCGTCTTGACATCTCTTTCCCTCCTTGCGCCGCAGCGTGTGCCGCCACGGTTAAGCGAGGGTTAGGGAGCGCCGCGCCCGCGCGTGAGCCCGGGGCGGCGACGACCCGCCCCGGGCTCGTGTCGGGACCGTCAGAACGAGTAGCCCACCGACACCCGCACCTGACTGTTGTCCTTCCAATCGCCGAACTCGCTGCCGTCTGCCCCGTAGAAGACGTAGGCCTTGGCCTCGCCCACCACGCCGTCGGCGAAGGTGTAGGTCACGCCGGGCATCGCCAGGCCGCTACCGTCCAGGCTCTGCATCCAGGCCAGGTCGAGGTTCGTGCGGGCGCCCGCCTGGT
>JACFNR010000069.1 GCA_019454765.1 Trueperaceae bacterium
TGAAGCGTCCTGGGTTTGGTAGAGGCTCCGTTCTCACGCGGAAGGAGAGAATGGAGCATGCGATTCAAGTACGATCAGGAGACTAGGGATCGGGTCGTCCGGATGTTCTACGAGCGCCGCGCAGCTGAGCCGCAGGAGGCTGCTAGGGCGTCGTTGCGGCACTTGAGTGATCTGGTTGGCGTGCCGCCGGACACGATCCGCGGCTGGGTTGACAGGGCGCGCGTCGACGCTAAGGAGAAGCCGGGCCTCACCACCGCCGAACGCGAGGAGATCAAGGCGCTGCGTAAGGAGGTTGCGGAGCTGCGGCGTGCGAACGAGATCTTGAAGACTGCCAGCGCTTTTTTCGCGGCGGCGGAGCTCGACCGCAAACTTCGGTAGTAGTGGATTACATCAGCGCATACAAGGCGCGTTTCGGGGTCGAGCCGATCTGTGAGGTCCTCAACGAGATGGAGATCCAGATCGCCCCGAGCACGTACTACGCCGCCGTCAAGCGGCCACCGTCGGCGCGCGCCCTGTGTGACGAGCGCCTGGTGCCGATCGTGCGGCAGGTGCACGGCGCCAACTACTCGTGTTACGGGGTCAGGAAGATGCAGCGTGCCTTGAACCGCTTGCAGCACGGGCTGGGCCGTGACCAGGTGGCGCGCCTCATGAAGATGGCTGGGGTTAAGGGCCGCTCGCGCCTGAAGCGCATCATCACCACCAAGCGTGAGGCGGGTCGGGAGCGTTACCCCGACCTGGTGCGGCGCCAATGGGATACGGGCGCGCCGGATGTCGTGTGGGTGGCGGACTTCACGCACGTCCGGACCAACGAAGGCACCGTGTACGTCTCCTTCTTACAGGATGCCGGCAGTCGGCGCATCCTCGGCTTCACTATTCAAAGCAGCCAAAACGCGGATCTCGTCTTGAAGGCAGTGGATCAGGCGGTGGCGACGCGCCGGCGTTTCGATCCGCAGTTCACCGGCGAAGGCGTCATCCATCATTCCGACGCCGGCAGTCAGTACACCAGTTTGGCGTTCAGCCAGAAGCTCGTCGACCACGGCATTGCTGGCAGTATCGGTCGGGTCGGTACCGCGTATGACAATGCGTTGATGGAGAGCACCATCGGCTTGTACAAGACCGAACTGATCCATGCCGACCGCAAGACCTGGGCTTCCCGGCAGGAGGTGGAGACGGCGACGGTGGCGTGGGTGAACTGGTTCAACCGTCAACGCCTGCACTCAGCTCTCGATTACCTGAGCCCCATTGAGTTCGAGGAAGATTACAATCACCGGCAAGACCTGCTGAGGCAGGCTGCGTGAGTAAAGAGCCTCCATCAAACCCAGTACAGCTCAGTGTTGGAGTTCGTCGCGAACCCATTGGGGTACGCGACGGGCCGCCGGGACGTGCTGGACGCGCGGGCGTACGTGGAGACGGGTCAGGTCGGGCTCGAGGCGCGATGGCGGAGTGCGACGGAGGTGTTCGCCGGCGCCTACTTGGTGTTCGGTAGTGGTGAGTTGTTCGGTCAGGTGGTGGAGAGCCGCCTGGGGGTGTATGCCGGTCGGGACTTCCGGGCTGGTGAGTGGTTCCTCGCGTTGCAGGGGACGGTGTTGTTGTTCGGCCGTCTGCCTTAGGAGGCATCGTGTTCAGACGTCTAGACCCTGCCCGCCTTCGACAGTTGCGGGGCCGCATCTTGCAGCTCTTGTACCTCGCGGCCATGTCGGAGGCGGGGAACCCTGAAGACCCTTACACCGTGAGCCGCGGCGTGCTGGTCGGCACGCTCGAGCATGCCAGTGAGCTGCCGTCAAACGAGGACCTGCGCGGCGCTTTGCGGGTGTTGGAGGAGAAGTCGGCCGTCAGGGTGACGTGGCGGCATGACGGGAGCGGCGATTTCGTGTCGCTACGGTTGCTGTCGTTGGGTATCGACCTGGTGGAGGGTGTCGCGAGTGATCCGAGCATCTCGTTCACGCGGCGGCGTGAGGCTTGATCGTGGAGGAGGGTCGGATCGGACGGCTCGAGGAAAAGGTGGGGAGCCTGGAGGTCGCGACTGCGCACGGTTTCGGGGAGTTGCGGCAGGACATCGCGCACTTGCGTGAGCTGGTGTCGCAGACCCTAGCCCGCCCGCAAGCCACGCCCATCTGGATGCTGCTCCTGGCGTCAGGCACGTTCCTGCTCGGCTTGGCGGCGTGCCTGCTGGCGGCGGCGCAGCTGCTGCTGGAGTGAGGAGGACGCGCCGTGGAGATCGACCACACCCCGTTCCTGTTGACGGAGCGGCGCTGCAAGGTGTGCACCAGCCCGGTCCGTAAAGCGGTGGACGCGATGCTCCTGGGGGAGACGCGCGGACCCGACGACCAGCTCTTGACGTACGAGGCGATCATCGAGTTCGCGGCCGGTGAGGGCGTGACCTTGACCGCCTCGAGCTTGAGTCGTCACCGGCATAACCACTTGCAGCCGTCGCTGCAGATGGCGCTTGAGACGCAGCGGCACATGGACGCCATCGCGGAGGCCACCGGCCGCCGCTTAACGCTGCACAGCGCCGTGGCGAACGTCATCGTCACCAAGACGCTGCGGTTGCTGGATGATATGGACGTGCGTGAGATCGGGCCGGAGCGGCTCTTGCGGGTGGCGTTGCGAGCGGCGGAGGTGGGGCTGAAACTCGAGCGGGCCGAGGCGGCGTTGTCGCCTGAGGTGGCGAAGACGATCGATGACAAGCTCTCGGCGGCCGGGTTGGCGCCGGTTGTGCTCGAGAAGATCCGCCGTGAGGTGTAGGGCCTCGTCTCCTAAGGAGACTGTGAGCGTGAGCGCGACCCGCATTGCGTTCGTTTCTACGCGCCGGGGCGGGGTCAGGTGTTCCGGTACCGTAGCGATCCTGGCCAACTGTGGATCCGGTGCCCTAAGACTGGGAGCATCATGCGCGCGTCAACCTTCCGAGCGCGGCGCGGTGGTCGCTGAGAGGGGGCCGGGGTGGCGGTTACTCTTGCCAGCGGGTTCTAGTGAATGCGCGGCGCATGCGAGTGGGGAGTGTCGGTACTAGTACCGCGTCGCGCGTGTAGTTGACGTGCGAGACGATAGCCCCCGAGGGCGTGGATGATCCGGACGCGAAGGTGATCAGCATGGCATAGCCTTCGGCGAGTGAAGCCGTACGTGTGGTTAGAGCGCGGCGATTGCGTGGTGTGTAGGTGATCCTGAGCGCCAGCTCGACCTCGACTTTGGGCTGCAACTGCCATGGTGGACCGCCAGCTGCGATGACTTGCTGTCTCGCCAGGGATTCGGCCTCTGCGTAGAGGGCTGCGCGGATGCTGTCGAGTTCACGTGATGATTGGGGCGGCATGTGACCTATGGCTTCGTGAAGTTTGCTTGGGTCTAGCTCTACGGCGAACGGGGGCTGCCCGAGTACGTGGACGCGGGCTCTGAAGACGATTGCGTCGATAATGACCCCTAGGGCGTGAACGGCGCTGGCGTTCACGACCTTCGGTCTCGCCGCAGGCCCTGTGAGGATCACGAGCTCCGGAGTCCGGCTCGCGACGCGGTCAACCAGGTTGAGTATCAACGCGATGCAGGCTGCCGCTGACGAAACCACGGTGGCTATCAGTTGGACCCGTAGCGCAGCAAGGGTTGTCGGATCGAAGTCGCCAGCGTGGACACCGGCCTGTGTGGCGTAGGGGCCCAATCCGGCCAAGCCGACGCGAGTGATGATGGCCGCGATGACGTCGGCGCCGACGATAGCGGCAACTACCGCTAGGGCGGTGATGATCAAGAGGGTCGACGCCAACCGAATCAAGTAGTTGCAGGTCCAGTCTTGCCGGTAGTCACGCGCTGTGCCACCGGCCCGAGTAGGTGCGATTGTGCCGAACCCGATATTACTGCCCTATCAGCGGCGTTGGTGGATGACGCGAGTCGCTTCAAGATCTGGCTCGCCAGTCGGCAGGTCTGCAAGAGCTTAGCGTTGACGCTCGAGGCGGTGCTTGATGCGGTGCAGCGCCGCTCCACCTGGGTGTTCCTCTCGGCGGGGGAGCGGCAGTCGCTCGAGTTGGCCGAGAAGAAGCGCTTGCATCTCGAGGCGATTCACATCGCGGCTGCCGAGTTGAACGTTGACTTTCTCGACCAGGACGGCACGCATTACAAACAGTTGTTGATGCGTTTGCAGAACGGGACGCAGTTGATCTTCTTGCTGGCGAACCCGAGCACCGCGCGGGGTTACCCGGCGAACGTGGCGCTTGACAAGTTCGCGTTCCACCCTGACTCGGCGGCAATCTGGGTGGAGGTCTTCCCGTCGATCACAGAGAGTCGCGGCTTGAAGCTGCGCGTGGCGAGCACCCCGCAGGGTAAGAGCGCCGTGTATTACCGCTGGTGGGAGGGCGCGGAGCGGCTGGGTGGGCGCGGCGTGTGGACGCGGCACTTCACGGACAACTATCAGGCGGTGGTCGACTGCTTGCCGGGTCGACCCGTAGGAGTTGCGGGAGGGCCCCAACGACGAGCTGGCGTGGCAGCAGGAGTACCTGCAGTCCCTCGAGGAAGCCACCGGCTACCTCTCGTACGAGCTGCTGGCTACGTGCGAGGACGCGGCCGCCACGAAGGACCTGCTGCTGGCGGAGATCGACCCGACTGCTGGTGACCTCTACCTGGGCGTGGATAACGGTCGACGGCGTGACCTGGTGGTCATGTGGCTCTTGCGGCTGGTGGGGGACGTCAACTGGCTGCGGCGCGTGATCGAGTTCGCGAGCACCTCTTACGCGGAGCAGCGGGAGGTGCTGCACGGGCTGCTGCCGCGCATGCGGCGGGTGTGTACCAATGCCACGGGCCTGGGCATGCAGATGGCGGAGGAGGCCAATCAGAGCTTCGCGCAGGTGGAGGCGGTGCCGCTCCCCGCGAGCGTCAAGTCGGACAGGGCGACGACGCTCAGGCGCGCCTTCGCGGACCGCGGCGTGCGCGTGCCGGTGTCGAGCGTCGTTCGCACGGACCTGCATAGCGTCCGGCCATCGTGACTTCGGCTCCCGCATGGCCTTGGTGCACGCACGCGTACTGGTAACGCCAAGGCCAACCGTTCTCCCACGCTGCGGCTCCGTGGTCGGAAAGAGTAATGAGCAAACGACCCCCACCTGGGTTTGAAAAGAATTGAGTCAATGCGACCGATTGACAGTGACCCGTTCAGGTGCTACCTTTACGGAAACAAACACGTGCAATCGTTTGCAGCCACCAGGTAGGGGACATACTCAGGCTTAACAAGGCGCTAGACAGCCGCAAACGATTGCATAACCCAGCACGGACGGAAGCCAGGCGTGAAGAGTAGCGAGTCGACGTCCAGCCTTGAGGCGCTGAAGGGGTTCCCTGGAGACACGAGCCCACGTCCGAGGTCTGGCCGTGCGCCGCGCCCAGCTGCAACGGGGCGCCCTGTGGACGGACCCCGGAGGCACCCGTGCTGAACGCCACCGTCGCTCCCGATGCCGGCAGCGGCCCCATCCTCCGCATGCAGCACATCACCAAGCGGTTCCCTGGCGTCCTGGCGCTGTCCGACGTGAGTCTGGACGTCCGCGGTGGCGAGGTGCTCTGCCTCGTGGGCGAGAACGGGGCCGGCAAGTCGACGCTGATGAAGATCATGAGCGGGGTCTACCCGACGTTCGAGGGGGAGCTCCTGTTCGAGGGTCAGCCCGTGGTCTTCCAGAACACCCGCGAGGCGCAGCGCCACGGGGTCGTCATCATCCACCAGGAACTCAACCTGGTGCCCGAGCTGACCGTCTACGAGAACATCTTCCTCGGCCGCGAGCCCATCATGCGGTTCGGCGCCATCGACCGGCAGAAGATGCGCCGCGAGGCCGCCGTGCTCCTCGGCAACCTCGGTATTGACATCAACGCCAACACGTTCGTGTCGGACCTGCGGGTCGGTAGGCAGCAGCTCGTCGAGATCGCCAAGGCCCTCAACCACGACGCGCGCGTCCTCATCATGGACGAGCCCACGTCTGCCCTGAGCAGCGCCGAGGTGGCCCACCTGTTCCAGACCATCCGCACGCTCAAGGCGCGCGGCGTAGCCATCATCTACATTTCGCACCGGCTCGACGAGGTCTTCGCCATCGCCGACCGGATCACCGTCCTGCGCGACGGCAAGACCGTCGGTAGCTCGCCGGCGGGCGAGATGACCCGCGACCGGCTCATCTCGCTGATGGTTGGCCGCGAGCTGCAGGAGACCGGCGCCGACCGCGGCGCGCCCGGCGACGAGGTGGTGCTCGAGATAGAGGGCCTGTCGCTACGGGAGATCGGCCGACAGTCGCTCAGCGACGTCTCGCTGAACGTGAAGGCCGGCGAGATCGTGGGCGTCGCCGGGTTGATGGGCTCGGGACGAACGGAACTGCTCGAGGCCATCTTCGGCGTCTCGCACGCCAGGAACAGGCGAGGCAGTATGCGCTTCACCGGCGTGACCGGGTTTCCGGCCTCTCCCCGCGAGGCCATCGCCGCCGGGATCGGCATGGTGGCGGAGGACCGGAAGCTGCAGAGCCTGGTCCTCGAGATGTCGGTCCGGTCGAACATGAGCCTCGCGACGCTCGAGCGCTTCGTCCGGCTCCTCGGCCTCGTCGACCGCGGCAAGGAGACACGCGCCGTCAAGCGGGTGATAGATGACCTCAGCGTCAAGACGCCCGGCCCGGAGGCCGTGGTCAACAACCTTAGCGGCGGCAACCAGCAGAAGGTCGTGTTCGGCAGGTACCTGCTCAGGGAGATGAAGCTCTTCCTCCTCGACGAGCCCACGCGCGGCGTCGACGTGGGCGCCAAGGCCGAGATCTACGAGGTGGTGAGGGACCTGGCCGCGCGCGGCACCGCGTTCCTCGTGGTGTCGAGCGAGCTGCCCGAGCTGCTCGGCGTATGCGACCGCATCTACGTCCTATGCGAGGGCCGCGTGTCTGGCGAGTTCCAGAGGAGCGAGTTCGACCAGGAAGCCATCATGGAAGCCGCCACCAGGTTCATCGGTGCGAAGGCGTGAGGTGTCGATGACCACCACGGACATGCAGAGGCGCCGGCGTGGCTGGCGAGACGCCCTGCGTTTCGTCTTCAGGTTCCAGAGCTACTTCGGTCTGGTCATCGTCGTGTTGCTATCGATATCGTTCTCGCCCAGCCGCGGCGGCAAGCTCATCTTCCTCAACGCGCGCAACCTGAGCAACGTCTTCAGGGACGTCTCCGAGACGGGCATCCTCGCGGTCGGCATGTTGCTGGTCATCCTGGTGGCGGGCATCGACCTGTCGGTCGGCTCGGTGCTGGCGCTGGCCGCCACGGGGTCGGCGTTCCTGCTCATGCGCAGCGAGTGGGGCGCCTTGCCGACCATCCTCGTCGTCCTGCTCATCGGGCTCGCGGCCGGCTGGTTCAACGGCTGGGTGTCGGAGCGCTTCAACGTGCCGTCGTTCGTGACCACGCTCGCCATGTTGAGTATCGCGAGGGGGGTGGCCCGCTACTGGTCTCACGACATAGCGGTGCCGCTCTCTTACGGGGCGGGGGGTGGCGACCCGCGCTTCGAGGTCCTGGGCGAGCGGATCGGGGGGCTCATCCCCGTGCCGTCGTTGTTCATGTTCGGGGTGGCGATCATCGTGGGGGTGGTCCTCCACTACAGCCGCTTCGGGCGCTACCTGTACGCCATCGGCGGGAACGAGACTGCCTCGCGCCTCTCCGGCATCCGCGTCCAGCGGCTCAAGGTCCTCGCCTTCATGCTCTGCTCCATGCTGGCGGCGCTGGCGGGCATCCTCCACGCTGCGCAGCTCAACCAGGGGAGCCCAAACGACGGCGTGACCTACGAGCTGAACGCCATCGCGGCCGTGGTCATCGGCGGTGGGAGCCTCTTCGGTGGCAAGGGGACCGTGGCCGGGGCCGTGGTGGGCGCCTTCATCCTGGGGGTGCTCGACAACATGTTGAGCCTCAACAACGTGAGTTCCAACATCCAGCTCGTGGTGAAGGGCCTTCTGATAGTTGGCGCCGTGGCCTTGCAGCAGTTCCGGCTGAGGTCCGTGGAGTGAAGGACGTTTCCGAACCGATGCTCGCCCCGCCGGAGCGTACGGGAGGCGGCGCGGTAGCCAAGTGGGGAGGTGCCCGGCTGTAGCAGCGCGACGGAGAGGCGACCCTTACTCGACATTCAGGCGTTCAATCAAGGGAACGAGGTGGGACATGAAGAGGCTGATACCGATGATCCTGGTGGCCGTCCTGGCCGTGGCGTACGCCCAGGGCGACTGGACGGCGTACACGGCCGACCTGCTGGTGGGCGGAACGGTCAAGGAGGGCGTCCGTGACGGCGGACCGCTGCCGGCCAACTGCCCGGCGCCGCAGGCCAAGAGCTCCTACCTGATCGGCATGTCGCAGGCCAACCGCGCCGAGCCGTGGCGCGAGGCCATGGACAGCCAGATCGCTGCTGCCGCCAAGGCGTACCCGGAGTTCGAGGTCGTCTTCCAGGACGCCGCGCAAGACAACGCCAACCAGGTGAGCGACGTAGAGAACCTGCTCGTGCAGGGCATCGACCTGCTCATCATCTCGCCCAACCAGGCCGCGCCCCTCAACAAGATCGTCAAGGAGGCGTGGGAGGACTGCATCCCCGTCATCGTGCTCGACCGCAACCTGGTCGACCCCAACTACTCCATGTTCATCGGCGCCGACAACGTGGCCATCGGCCAGGCGGCCGGCGAGTACGTGGCCAAGTGGTGCGCCGACAACGGTCGCACCGACTGCAAGATCGCCGAGATCCGCGGCCTGACCGGCTCGCCGCCCGCGCAGGACCGCGGTGACGGCTTCCGTGCCGGCCTTGCCGCCGGCGGCCTGAGCGAGGCGAACATCGTGTTCTCGCAAGACGCCGAGTGGCTGAGGGAGAAGGCCCTGCCGGCCGCCGCCGCAGCGTTCCAGGCCCATCCTGATATCGACGTCGTGTACGGCCACAACGATCCGATGGCCGAGGGCGCCTACATCGCCGCCGGCGACGCCGGCGTCGATCTCGCCGACGTCCTCTTCGTCGGGATCGACGCGCTGCCCACGCCAGACGGCGGCATCATGTCGGTGCTCGAGGGGCGCCTGGACGTCACTCACGTCTACCCGACCGGCGGCAAGCAGGCCATCGAGTGGGCGCACAGCATCCTGGTCGATCACGTCAACCCGCCCCTCTGGCTGGTGCTCCCGTTCGAACAGGTGACGGCCGACAACGCTCAGGACGTGTGTAACGCGTACAGCTGCCCCGCGGCGAAGTAGCCGGCCGCGCGACGAACTTGCCGGAGGGGGCGCGCTCCCCTCCGGCAAGT
>JACFNR010000070.1 GCA_019454765.1 Trueperaceae bacterium
CCACCAATCGGCCGGCTCGCTCTCCGCCCAACCGGGCCGCGGCGCCAGCACGGGGTACGCGGCACTCGCCTCGCCCGCTACCCTGCCGTCGCGCGTGAGAAGCAGCGCCTTGACCGAGCTGGTACCGAGGTCGATGCCCAGGAACACCCGCTCACCTCGCCGCGGTCAAAGCCCGACCTCGCCCAGGCGCCGCACGTCGGCGGGCGGGTGGCCGGCGCGCAGGAGGGGCGCTATCACGTCGGTGGCGAGGTCGGGGACGTAACTGACGAGCACGTCGCCCGTGCCGTGCGGAACGAGCAGCGCCCGCGTCAACGCCGCGGGGAGGAGGCAGGTGGCGCCGCGGGGCAACTCCTCGCTGCCGCCGGTCGCCTGCACCGCCACGGGGTCCGCCAGGTTGGTAAGGGCGAGGAAGCGCCCTGGGCCCACCCGGGCGGTCGTCTCGCTCGTGAAGCGCCAGCGCTCCAGCGCGAAGTGCGGTCCGGCACAGGCGAAGGTGCGGGTGAGGCCCCCTTCCGCTAGCGTCAGGCCGGGGAAGGGGGCGGGCCTGAACTCGCGCCGCAGCTCCGAGAGGGTGCGCCGTATGTTCTCGTCCCACACGCTCGCCTCGAGCGGCCTGCCGTACACGTCCGTCGGCATCACGCTCTGGGAGAGGTCGCTCGTCTGCTGCACCTCGAACACGAGGGCGCCGGGGCCGAAGGTGTGCAGGGTGCCGGCGGGGACGTACACCGTGTCACCAGCCGTCAGGGGCGCCTCGAACATCACCTCGGCGTGCGCGCCGGCCCTGAAGGCGTCGAACAGGTCGGCGTCGGTCAGGCCCGGCCTGACGCCCACCAGGGCGCTCGCGCCGGGCGCTGCCCACACGATGTGCCACGCCTCGGTCTTGCCGTTCGGCTCGCCGTAGCGCTCCGCCGCCACCGCCGCGTCTGCGTGCAGGTGCACGGGCAGGCGCCGCGACGCGTCGAGGAACTTCAGGAGCAGCGGGAAGCGCGGGCCGCGCCAGCCAGCGCCGACCAGCGCGCCCGGGTGGGCTCGCACCAACTCCCTGAAGGGGGTGCCGCTGAGCGCGCCGTTGACGACGGTGGCCTCGGTGGAGGCGTGATCGCTCACCTCCCAGCTCTCGGCAAGCGTGCCTTCCACATCGCTGAGCTTCCCCAGCAGCTCCGGGATGAGCCTGGCGCCGAAGGCGTACTGCCGCACGGGCGTCGAGAGCCTTATGGGGTACCACTGCACGACCGTCTCACCCGTCCGCTTCCCGCGCCGACAGTGGGCGCGCCGTTCGTGTGGGCCCAGTGTAGTCGAGACGGGACCCTCGGTCTCGATGGGTTCGTGTTACAACGTCGGCGATGCTCGGTCTGGACGTGCGGTTCCTGCCGGACGCCGCGCCGCAAGGCGCCGGCGCGGCCGACGTGGCGGTGGCGGACGTGGCGGTGGTGATCGACGTCCTGCGCATGACCACGACGGCGGCCGTGCTGCTCGAACGCGGCATGGCGAGCCTCACGGTCGTGGCGGGCGTCGACGCGGCGCGAGCGCAGGCGCGGAGCGTTGGCGCGCTGTTGCTCGGCGAGCGCGGCGGTGTGAAGCTCCCAGGGTTCGACCACGGTAACTCGCCGCTCGAGTTCGGCGAGCTCGACCTCGCGGCGCGGCGTGGGGTGCTCTGCACCACCAACGGCTCCAAGGCGGTGGAGGCGAGCGCCGCCGCGAGGCACCTGCTGCTCGGCGCCATCGTCAACGACGCCGCCGTCGCGGCGCGTGCGGTGGCGTTGGCGGAGTCGGGCATCACGCTCGTCTGCGCCGGCACGGAGGGGCGCGTGGCGCTGGAGGACGCACTGGGAGCGGCGTGCATCCTCGAGCGAGTCCTCGAGCTCGAGCCGGCGGCCGAACTCACGGACGCTGCGCGCCTCGCCCTCCTCGCCCTGCGCGCGGCGGGCGACCCGGAGGCGGGGGTGCGCGGTTCACGTCACGCCGCAACCCTCGCGGGCCTCGGCTTCGACGCGGACGTGGCCTTCGCGGCGCGGCGCGGCGCGTTGAGCCTCGTGGCCGAACGGGTGGCCGGGCCGCCCGCGCGGTTCGAACTCGTGGGCGACGGGCTGGCGCCTAGGCCGCCGACCGGGGCGCCCGGCAGCGCCGCCCCACGGTAGGAGCCGGAGCTAGAAGTACACCCTGGCGTCGAGGTCGTTGCGCGCGCCGGCCTCGAGGAAGTAGGCGCGCGCGGCCTCCAGCGCCACGGCGCTGCCCTCGGGGATCAGGGTGCTCTTCTCCGTCTGCAGCCAGAGCTCCTGGTCGCCGGCCTTCAGGCGGTAGTCGCAGATGCTGCCGCGGAAGCTGCGGAGCTCGACCCGCGCCGCCAGCCCGTCCCCGGCGGCGACCCGCAGGTCCTCGGGCCTGACCGCCACGAGCAGGTCGCGGCCGCCGGGGAGCTCGGCGGGCGCGGGCACGCTCAGGCGCTGCCCACCCGCGACTGCCACCGCGAGCCTGCCGCCCTCCCTTGCGACGACCTCGCCGCTCAGGTAGTTGACCGCCCCGATGAAGTCGAGCACGAACTTCGTGGCGGGTTGCTCGTATATGACGGTGGGCGGCGCGATCTGGTGCACGCGCCCGGCGTTCATGACGGCTATCCGGTCCGACATGGAGAGCGCCTCGTCCTGGTCGTGCGTCACGTACAGGATGGGGATGCCCACCTCGCGCTGGATGCGCTTGAGCTCGGCGCGCATCTGGTCGCGCAGCTTGGCGTCCAGGTTGGACAGGGGTTCGTCGAGGAGTAGCACGTCGGGGCGGGCCACGAGCGCCCGGCCGAGTGCGACGCGCTGCTGCTGCCCGCCCGACAGCTGGCTGGGCTTGCGGCGCATGAGCCCCTCCATGCCCAGGAGCGTCAAGAGGCGCGCCACCTCGCGTTCCTGCTCTCCTCTGGTGGCGCCACGCAGCCTGAGGGGGTAGGCGATGTTCTGCATCACGCTCATGTGCGGCCACACGGCGTAGTTCTGGAAGACCATGCCGATGGACCGCTCGTGCGTCGGCACCAGCGTGGTCGGTGCGCCTCCGCCGGTCGCCTCGAACACCACGCGCTCCTTGATGGAGATCTTCCCGGCGCTGGCGGTCTCGAGCCCGGCGATGCAGCGCAGCGTGGTCGTCTTGCCGCAGCCGGACGGGCCGACGAGGGAGAAGAACTCGTTCCCCGTGAGCTCGAACGACACACCCGCCACGGCGGTGAACTCGCCGAACACCTTCTCGAGCCGGTCGACGGCGACGGCTGTAGTCGTGCTCTCCACTCACACCCTCATCTCGTCGCCGGACAGCCACTGCGTCAGCAGGTACATGACCACGATGATCGGGAGGATCCCGACCGCCAACGCGCTGGCCCGCCCGGGGAAGCCGGAGTCTTGCATCAGGAAGATCCAGACGCCTATCGTCTCGTTCTTGGCGCTCCAGATGAGCGCCGACACCGTCAGCTCGTTGAACGCCGACATGAAGATGAGCACCCAGGCGGCGATCATCCCGGGCCGCATGAGCGGGAAGGTGATGTGCCTCAGGGTGCGCACGCGGTTCGCGCCGGACGTCGCGGCGGCCTCCTCCAGCGAGTCGTGGATCTGCAGCAGGCTGGCGCGGGCCGCACGCAGGCCGTACGCCATGTAGCGCATCAGGTAGGCGACCAGCAGGATCCAGATGGTGCCGTAGAGCACCGGCCCGACGGGCGGGTTGCTCCAGGCGAGGATCATGCCGATGCCGATGACGGAGCCGGGCAGCGCGAACGGCACCATGCCGATGGCGTCGAGCGCGGCCGCGCCGCGCATGCGCGCCTTGACGTGCAGGTAGGAGAGCAGCGCCGTGACGGCCACGAGGATGGTGGCGGCGAGGGGCGCCAGGATGAGGCTGTTGCGGATGCCGCGCTGCGCCCCGGCGTTCTTCCACACGGCCGCGTAGTTGTTCCAGGTGAGGGTGTCCGGGCTCAGGGGGGCGCCGTAGTACTTCTGCACGGAGGTCACGAGCAGCGCGAAGAGCGGCAGCACGACGATCACCACGATGACGACGAGCAGGGCCAGCGTCACCCAGTTGCGCGCCCGGCCGAGCTCGATGATGCTCGGCCGGATGGACTTGCCGGCGATGATGGCGTACTCGCTGCGGCCCCCCTCGAACTTGCCGAGCACCCAGATGGCGAGCGCGGCCAGCACGACGAGGAGCATGGACATGGCGGTGGCGAGCGGGAGGTCGGGGATGCTCAAGGCCTCGTAGATGCGGGTCGTGAGGACCTGGAACTGCACTCGCAGGCCCAGCACCGCCGGGATCCCGAAGTTGTCGATGCAAGATACGAACGCGAGCAGGGCACCGCCGATGACGGCCGGCCGTGCCAGCGGCAGGGTGATGTGGCGCATGATGGCGAACGTCTTGGCGCCGGAGGTGCGAGCCGCCTCCTCGAGGCTCGAGTCCATGCGCTGGAGGGCGCCCGCCACCGTGATGAACACGAACGGGTACTTCGTGATGCCGAGCACGAAGATGATGCCCACGGCGCCGTAGATGTTCCACGGCACGCCGCGCACGCCGAACGCGGACTTGTACAGGTTGCTGACGAGGCCGACGGGGCCCGCCAGTTGCACCCACCCCATGGCCGCGAACAGGGGCGGGATGGCGAACGGGAGGATGAGGAGGAACCGCAGCAGGTGCTTGAAGCGGACGTCCGTGCGCTGCACCACGAAGGCGGCGAGGGTGCCGATGACGGTGGCGAGGAGCGTGGCGAGGACCGAGACCCACACCGAGTTCCAGATGGCCTCGTAGTTCCTGGCGCGGGTGAAGACGGACTCGTAATGCTTGAGCGAGAAGCTGCCGTCGATGAAGACGCTGCGCAGGAATACCTGCACGAGCGGGTAGACGATCACGACGAGCACCAACAGCGCCAGCGCGACCAGCAGCACGACGCGTGAGTCGAACCGGCTCGAACTGGTGCGGCGGGCGCCGTGCAGCACGGTCAACTCACCCGGCGGGCCGGCGCAACGCGCGGGCCGGACACCGAGGCGCCCGGCGGCCGCGCGCCCGCGCCAGGTCGTGCCTCCCCGGAGGGAAGCACGACCGTGTCAGGCGGGGTTGGGCGCGCCGCGACCCGTGGGCCGGGGAGGGTCACCAGATCTCGGAGAACTTCTCGCGCAGCTCCGCGTCGTGCTCGGCGAGCCAGTCGTAGTCGATGGGCAGCGAGACGATCTTGTCGGCGGAGGGGAGCCCGACGGGCGGGGCGACGTCCGTCCGGACGGGGATGAAGAACTTGCTGACCATGACTTCCTGGCCGGCCTTGGACACGATGAAGTCGACGAAGGCGCGGGCGGCCTCCACGTTCTTGCTGTCGGCCGTGATGCCGATGGGGCTGGCGACCGTGACGGCGCCTTCCGCCGGGAACAGGAAGGCGACGGGCGCGCCCTCGGCGGCCTGGTTGGCCAACACGTAGTCGATGCCCTTGATGACGGCGAACTCGCCGCTGGTCAGGCCGCGGGTCACGTCGCCCGTGCCGCGCAGGAGCTGCATGCCGTTGGCGTGCGCCTTCTCGAACCACTCCCAGCCGAGGTCCTCGTTCGCAACGAAGGCCCCCAGCGCGGTGAACGAGGTCCCGCTCTGCAGCGGGCTCGCGAGCGCCGCGCGCGGGCCCCACTCGAGCAGCTCCGCCCAGCTGTGAGGCGCCTCGGCCTCGCTGACCTGCGTGGTGTTGTAGCCGATGCCCATGTTGAACACGCGACCGGCGATGAACATGTGGTCCTCGTCCTTGAGCTCCGCCGGCACCATGTTCGCCTCGGGCGACTCGTACGCCTGCAGCATGCCGGCCTCCTTGAGCTTCAGGAAGAAGGCGGGGTTGGCGGCCCAGATCACGTCGGCCGTGAGGTTGCCGGCGTCGTGTTCCGCGTAGACGCGCTGCTCGAGCTCGACGCTGCCCGAGTAGAGCATGTCGACCGTGACGTCGGGGTACGCCGCCTCGAAGGCGGCGATGATGTCGTCGACCACGTCCACCTGCATGGAGGTGTAGAAGTTGAGCGTTCCCGACGGTTGGGCCATGGCGCAACCGAGGCCCAGGACGACGAGAATGGCGCCGAGACGCAGGAACGAGGGGACGAAGCCGAAGCGGCGGCCGCTATGCATGATCGCACCTCCGAGGTTGTAGTGCCTGGCAGTCTAGCAGTCGCCGCGGTGGCGCGCGTCCGCCGACCCCGGCGGCGGCGCTCGTGGCAGCAACGAGCGAGTGGCGGATGTCATGCGTCCACCCCCGCCGGCGCCGGTCTAATGACCGGAACCGGCCGCCGGCCCCCTCGCGACCGGCATCCTGGCTAACGAACGGACGCCACATGGGTACCGCGCTTCTCTTCTTCCTCCCCCAGCTGGTCTCGTTGGTCGTGTTCCTGCTCGTCGGCGTGGTGCTCTACCGCGTATGGCGCCGCTCGGTGCGCGGCGAGCCCCTGTTCCGCGCACCGCGAAGGGGCGCCGTCTGGGGCGTGGTCGTCGTCGCGCTGCTTGGCCTCAGCCTCTTCACCGGCTTCGTGGGCGCCGCCGTCATCGGCGCGTTGGCGCCGCGGTCGGTGATGTTCGCGGCCGACATGGCGTGTCCGGGCGTGGTGTCTCACGCCTCGGTCGGTTACTCGTACAAGCCGGGCCAGCGCGGGGTCGCGCAGGTGTTCACGTGCACGGTGGCGGGGGAGGAGCGCGACATCATCCTGGCCACCTTCGGCTACGCGGGCCTCACCTTCAGCGCGGCGGCGTTCACGGTGCTGCTCCTGCTGGCGGTGACCGTGGGGCCGCGCCTCCCGGGGCTTCTCCGCTTCGCCCTGGGGCGCCTGAGTGCTCGGAGCGCGGACGTCGCGGGCGCCGCCGCCATGGCGAGCGCGGTGACGGACGCCATGAAGGAAGCCGCGGCCGGCCTAGCCGCCGGTGCGGGCGCCGCCCCGCCGCGCGCCGCGGCCACCGCGTCCGCGACGCCGACCGGGGGCGGGTCGGCCGGGCGCGGTCTCGGCGAGCGCCTCAGGGAGCTGGAGGAGCTCTACCGCGCCGGCAGCATCACGCGCGCCGAGTACGAGACGGCGCGGGCGAGGTTGTTGGCCGAGCTCTGACGCTCCGACCTAGCCTCGGTCGGCCCCGATCTCGCCGAGCATGGCCCTCGCGTACGACGACCGCACGGACTCCTCGCTCGAGGGTTGGTAGATGGCGGCGCGCACGTCGCGCGACAGGCGCTCGAGCTCGGAGCCCAGGTAGTAGTGACGCCCGCCCCCGGCGCGCACGCACTCGTCCACGGCGTGGATGGCGGCCTCCGACACCCTCGACTTGAGCCCCGAGAGCTGCAGGTACCAGCGGCGGCCGTGGTCGGTGGCGCCGGGAACGGGCTCGTGCGCGACGAGCGCGTCCAGGTCGTGGGCGAGCTTCTCGACCTGCAGGGCGGCGCCGTCCATGGCGATCGCGGCGCTCGCCAGGCGCCAGCGAACGTGGGGGTCGTCGGCCGCCGTGATCCCCTTGGTGATCGAGCGCCGAGCCGAGGCCCCCGCCGTGGCGACCGCCACCGCGCGCTCCCCCAGGCCGCAGTAGACGGAGGCGATGAGGACCTCGAAGCAGCCGAAGATGCCGAACCGCAGCGGGTCTTGATCCGGGCCCACCACCGTGGTGGCCAGCACGTTCTCGGCCCTCAGCGGCGCCCCTCGCAGCCGAGTGGTGCAGGAGTCCGTGGCGCGCATGCCGTGCGCGTCCCAGTCGGCCACTACCTCCACCTCGGGGGTCCGCTCCAGGATGCCGAAGACCAGGCGGGCGTCCCCGTCCTCGCCCGCCACCTTGGCGTGGACCACCAGACGCGTCCAGGCGTGCGCCATGGAGGTGAAGATCTTCGTGCCCGTCACGGCGTAGCCGCCGGCGCCGTCCGGCAGGGCCGTGCTGACGGCGTCGAAGAGCATGAGGTCGTTGCCGGCCTCGGAGATGCCGAAGGCGAACAGCTCGCCCGCGGCGGCCAGTTCCAGCACGCGGCGGGCCGCGCCGAGGCCGCGCTCCACGGCCATGCCCGCCGCTCCCGTGACGATCAGGTGCATGTTCACGCCAAGGGCCGCCGCCGGGTCGGCTCCCGCGAGGCGCCGCTGGAGGAGCGCGGCGTCGCCAAGGCTGCCGCCAAGGCCGCCCAAGTCGGTGGGCACCAGCAGCTTGAGGTAACCGCGGGCGCGGAGGTCGGCCAGCGTGTGCTCGAAGAACGTGTTGTCGCGGTCGTGCGTGGCGGCGCGCTCGCGGAACCTGTGCAGCAGGTCGTCGGGCAGCAGGAGCTCGGCGAGGTCTCGCTGGGGGATGGCCATGCGTCAGGATAGGCCC
>JACFNR010000071.1 GCA_019454765.1 Trueperaceae bacterium
TCGTGCTTCGCGATCCGCTCGCCGCCCACCGGGAAGCCGTGTTCTCCCTCACCGAACTGGTCGAGGCCGCCAACGCCTTGCTGCCCACCTACCTCCCCAAGGACGCCAGCGGTCGCGCGGCCGAGGACGTCAACCCGCGGTTGGTGCGCTTCTACACCACGGAGGGGCTCATGCCCGACGCTCTCCGTGAGGGTCGCGAGGCGCGGTACACGTTCGAGCACCTCGTGAACCTGTTGGTCGTCCGCAAGCTCCTCGCCGAGGGGTTCGGGAGCGGCGCCATCCGTTCGGCCCTCGCCGGCCAGGACGCCGAGCGGGTCGCGGCCCTCCTCGAGGGCGAGGTCCAGGTGCAGCTCGTGCCCAGAGGCACGAGCGGCCCGGGAGACGCCGCCAAGGCGGCCTTCCTGAGGGCGGTGCGGGCGCGCGCTGGGCTCGACGGGGCGGGCCCCGCCGGCAAGGCGGCCGCGGCGTCGACCCCCGCCGCGCCGAGGACCGATGGAGGGCAGGACGCCGATGGCCAACGCCCGGCTTCCATGCGCCGCGCCCACGAGGCGCCCAAACCGTCGCCGGCGGCCGGCACCGACCTCCCCACCAGCTGGACCCGCGTCAACGTCATGGACGGCCTGGAGCTCTTCGTCCGCGACGACTTCGTCATGCCCACCACGCTCTGGGGAGACGACGCGCTCCTCCAGACGGTCAGGATCGTCCTGCTCCAGGTGGAGCAGAGCCGCAAGAGACGCAAATGACGGGAAACCCTCGCAAGGGGTCGCCGAGGACGACCCGTAACGAGCCGACCGGAACCAACCCCACCAGTTCACGACACCTGCCACCCAGGGGGACAGCATGACCAGCAACGCGCCGACCGCCCTACCGATGCCCAGCCTCACCGTCGTTCCCGCCAAGCCAGGTCTACCCGCCGGCGGCGGGGAACTCGACCTACTCGTCACCGTGAGCGTCGAGCACCCGGCGCTCGAGGTGGACCGCAAGCCGCTCAGCCTCGCGCTCGTCATCGACCGCTCCGGCTCCATGAGCGGCCAGCCGCTCGCGGCGGCCAAGGCGGCGGCCCAAGTGGCCGTCCGCATGCTCGTGCCGGGCGACTGGGTATCCGTCGTCACCTTCGAGTCGCGGGTCGAGGTCGTGCAACCCCTCGTCGAGGTGGGCGCCGACCGGGGCGCCATCCTCGCCGCCATCGACCGCATCCGGCCGGGTGGCAGCACCAACCTCTTCGGCGGCTGGGCCGAGGGGCTGTCGCAGGTGATGAGCTGCCCCACCCCGGACGCCGTCAACCGCGTCGTTATCCTCAGCGACGGCATGGCCAACGCCGGCGTGACCGACCGCGGCCGGATCGCGCGGGACGTGACCGAGGCGGTCGCGCACGGCGTCACCACGACCGCCATGGGCCTCGGCCGGGACTACGACGAGCACCTGCTCCGCGCCGTCGCGGACGCCGGGCGCGGCAACTACGCGTTCCTGGCGGACGAGCGCGCCGTGTCGGTCGCCTTCGAGGAAGAGGTCGCCGGCCTGAGCTCCCTGCGCGGCCGCGCTGTCCGGCTCGCCGTGGAACCTCGCGCCGCCGCACGCCTCACCTGGGCAGACCCGGCGGTCGCCGCTGCCCTCGGGTTGGGGGCGGATGCCGACGGGGTCGCCCTCCCCGACCTCGTCGCCGGCCTGCCCGCCGACTACCTGCTCACCCTCTCGGCGGGGGCCGGTGCCGAGGGGCTCGGGTTGACGCTCGGCTGGGAAGACGTCCTCACCGGCCGCCGCGAGGAGGCGCGGTTCGAGCTGGACCTCCCCCTGCTCGACGACGCCGCCTGGCGGACCGCCCCGGAGGACGCGCGCGTCGTGGAGGCGCGGGGCCTCCTCGCCATCACGGCCCTGAAGCGCCGCGTCGCGGTGGCGGCCCAGGCCGGCGACGTAGAGGGCGGCATGGCGCTCCTCCGCGACCTCCACGCCCTGATAGCCCACCTGCCCGTCGGCGAGACGCGCAGGCGCGAGGAGGACGAAGCTACGGCCCTCCTCAACTACTTGAGAGCCAGCGACACCGCCATGGCCCAGAAGATGGCGTGGGCGCAAGCGCGCCGCAACGTCAGGAGCCGCTCCGACGAGAAGCGCGACCTGATGATGCGGCTCGAGCGCGAACGCCGCTTCGAGAAGGAGCGCCTCGCGCGCGCCGCCGGCGTGGCCACCCTCGTCCCCACCGAGGTCCTGTTCGAGACGACCGCCCTCGGCGGCACCCGCGTGCAGGTCGTGAAGGGAGACATCACCGACCAGGCCGTCGACGCCGTGGTCAACTCCACCAGCCGCTCGCTCATCGGGGTCGGCGGGGTCGACGGCGCGCTCGCCCGCGCCGGCGGACCCGAGCACATGGCCGCCATGCGGCAGATCGGCAGCCTCGACTACGGCGCCGCGGCCTTCACGCCCGCCTACGGCATCCCCGCCAAGTACGTCATCCACACGGCCGCGCAGCCGTGGGACGGCGGCAAGCCAGCGGTGGGCATCTTGAAGCTCTGCTACCACACCGTCTTCGCCCTCGCCGAACAACTAGGAGTCAAGTCAATAGCGTTCCCCGCCATCGGCACCGGCAACTACGGCTTCCCCGCCTGGATCGCCGCCGAGGTGGCGGCCGACGCCGCGGTGCCGTGGCTGACGCGGGGCACCTTCGACCTCGTCCGGCTCGTGGCGTTCGACGACGCCACGGGCGCCGCCTTCGTGGCCGCTGCGGAGAAGCGGTGACGCGACAGGAGCGCGCGGAAGCGAGCGACCAGGTCGACCCGGCCGCCCGCGGCGCCGGGGGCGGCGCCACCGACCGCGCCACCGACGGCGCCACAGACCGCGCCACAGATCGCGCCCGCGGCGCTCTCGTCGGCCTCGCCGTGGGCGACGCCCTCGGCACAACGGTCGAGTTCCAACGGCCGGGCTCCTTCGAACCGGTGACCGACATGGTCGGTGGCGGGGTCTTCGGCCTCGAGCCCGGCCAGTGGACGGACGACACGAGCATGGCCTTGTGCCTGGCCGAGAGCCTCGTGGCCCGCCGAGGCTTCGACCCCACCGATCAGCTGCAGCGCTACGTGCGTTGGTGGCGCGACGGTCATCTCTCCTCCACGGGTAGCTGCTTCGACATCGGCAACACCACCGCTGCCGCGCTGAGGGCCTACGAGGAGACGGGCGAACCGGACAGCGGCCCCACCGACCCTCACGCGGCCGGGAACGGCAGCCTCATGCGCCTCTCGCCCGTCGCCATCGCGTACCGGCACTCGCCGGCGGAGGCGGTGCGGCTGGCGGGGGAGAGCTCGCGCACCACGCACGGGGCTGCCGAGTGCGTCGACGCCTGCCGCTGGTTCGCCGGGCTCCTCGTGGGCGCCATCCATGGGCGCACCAAAGCAGAACTCCTCGCCCCGGACTACCGGCCCTACGCCGGCGCGGCGGCGCCTGCCACCCCCGCCGTGCGCGCCGTGGCGGCGGGCTCCTACCTTCGCCGCGAACCGCCGGACATCACTGCGAGCGGCTACGTGATCGACACGCTCGAGGCGGCCCTGTGGGCGTTCGCGCGCTCGAACGGCTTCGAGGAGGCCGTGCTGGCGGCCGTCAACCTCGGCCGCGACGCCGACACGGTCGGGGCGGTGTGCGGGCAGCTCGCCGGGGCGCACTACGGCGAGAGCGCCATCCCCACGAGGTGGCGCGAGCGGCTGGCTCTGGGCGGCACGATCGGGGAGCTGGTGGACGGGCTCCTCGCCCTCGCCTGAGGTCGGCGCAGCGGGTCCGGCGCCACGCCGCTCGCAGCGCGTGGCCGGCGGACCGTGCGCCGCGCGACAGCCCTACGCCACGCGGCGCCGGCCGCGACGGCCGGGTGCGCGGCGCCGCGGCGTCGGCCGGTGCGGGTCGAACGCGTCGCGCAGGCCGTCGCCGATGGCGTTGGCCGAGATGACCGTCAGGAAGATCATCAGGCCGGGGAAGACGGCGAGGTGCGGGTAGCGCGTCATGCTCGTCTGGGCGTCTCTCAGCATGTTGCCCCAGGTGGAGGTGGGGGGCTGGATGCCGAAGCCGAGGTAACTCAGGCCAGACTCCGCGATAATGGCCACCGCCACCTGCAGCGTGGCCTGCACGAGGATGGGCCCGATGGCGTTGGGGAGGATGTGCAGGAAGATGCGGCGCGCGTGACCGCCGCCGGCGGCCAGGGCGGCCTCCACGAAGGTGCGTTCGCGGATGGCCAGGAAGCTGGCGCGGACGATGCGCGCCACCACCATCCACGACATTCCGCCGATTATCAGCACGATCATCGGCAGCCCGCCCGCCGCCGTGCCGACGCCCGTGTCGAAGAGCAGCGTGCTGAGGACGATCAGGACGAACAGGGCCGGCACGCTCAAGAACATGTCGGTGAGGCGCATCAGGAGACTATCGAGCCAGCCCCGGTAGTAGCCGGCGAGCGCGCCCACCAGCGTGCCCAGCGCGACCGAGATGACCATGGCGAGAAGCCCCACCAGCAGCGACACGCGGCCGCCGTAGAGGACGCGCGTGAGGGTGTCGCGCCCCAGGTCGTCCGTGCCGAACGGATGCGCCAGCGACGGCCCCAGGAAGCGGGCCCGCAGGTTGGTGCTGGAGGGGTCGTAGGGCGACAATCCGGCGAGGAGCACGGCCAGCACGATGAGGGCGAACACGATCGCCCCCGCGAGCGCCAGCTTGTGGCGCCTGAAGCGCTGCCACGCCTCGCCCCAGCCGTTGCGCTCAGTCATAGGTGATCCTCGGGTCCACCGCCGCGTAGGCCAGGTCGGCGAGCAGGTTGGCCACCACGATCAGGGCAGACGTGAGCATCACGATGGCCATGAGCACCGGGTAGTCGCGGCGCAGGGCGGATTGAAAGAAGAGGCGCCCCATGCCCGGCCAACTGAAGATCGTCTCCGTGAAGAGCGCGCCCGAGAAGACGAGCGGGAGGTCGAGGCCGATGAGCGTGATGAGGGGCATGGCGGCGTTCCGCAGCGCGTGGCGGTAGACGACCACGCGCTCGACCAGGCCCTTGGCGCGCGCGGTGCGCACGTAGTCGAGGCGCAGCACGTCGAGCATGGACGCCCGCAGGAAGCGCGTGTACCACGCCACCCAGGTGCTGGCG
This sequence comes from Trueperaceae bacterium, assembly GCA_019454765.1. NCBI lineage: Bacteria > Thermotogati > Deinococcota > Deinococci > Trueperales > Trueperaceae > Trueperaceae bacterium. The sequence goes on from JACFNR010000071.1 coordinate 5,102, forward strand.
AGCATGATCACGGGGAGCACGAGGTGCCAGACGCGGTCGGCGAAGACGCCCTCGCGGCCGAGGCTGTACATCCCCCCGGCGGGGAAGAGCGGCCCGCCCGTGAACGGGTTGCTGAGGCCCACGTAGAAGACGAGGATCAGCAGCAGCCCGAGCCAGAAGACGGGCACCGACTGCCCCATGAAGGTGAGGGTGGTCACGACGTGGTCGAACACCGAGTACTGCCGGACCGCGCTGAGCACGCCGGTGGGGATGGCAACGATGAGCGTGACCACGAACGCCACGCCGACCAGCAGCGCCGTGTTGGGCACGCGCTCCAGCACCTCGGTCATCACGGGGCGCCCCGTCTGAAGGGAGGCGCCGAAGTCGCCGCGCACGGCGCCGCCCAACCAGCGGCTGTACTGCACGAGCCACGGGTCGTTCAGGCCGCGCTCCTCCATGAGGCGCGCGATGTCGGCCTGGGTGATGCTCGGGTCGCGCTCGAGCTGCGCTAGCGGGCTGCCCGGGCTCGCCTGCAGCAACGCGAACACGGTGGCGCTCACCACCAGCAGGAGCGGCAGGCTCTCGACCAGGCGCCTCAAGACGTAGCGCGTCATGACCGAGGACCCGCCGCTCCGCCGGGCCTTACTCCAGGTACCAGTCGGCCACGTCCCAGCTGATGCCGGCCCACGTGTTGGCGTTCACGCCCTTGAGGCGAACCGACAGCGCGCTGCCGTCAGCGAACTGGTAGAGGTAGATCTGCGGCAGCTCCTCGTTGATGGCCTCGGCCACGTTGCAGTAGTCGGCCTTGCGGACCGTGAGGCTCGGGCTGCTGCCGGCCTCGTCGAGCCAGGCGTCCACCTGGGGGTTGGACCAGCGGCTGTAGTTGCCGCCCACGCCGCCGTTCTCCTCCGTGGGTATGCGGCTGGACGCGAGCAGGTCGTACACGTGCGCCTGCGGGTTGATGCCGGCGCCCGTGTCGTACATGAGGATGTCGAAGTCGCCCGTCTTGCGCGCCGCGCCGTCGGCCCACCCGCCGAAGAGCACGCTCTGCTCGACGTTGCGGACGTTCAGCTCCACGCCGACGCTCTTGTACATGTCGGCGATGACCAGCTCGGTCTGCTCGAGGAGGCGGAAGTCCGTGTAGCCCATCACGTCGAGGCTGAGGCGCGTGCCGTCGGCCGCGTACTTGGCGCCCTTGGCCACGCGCACCCCGCCGCTGCCCATGACCCAACCGGCCTCGTCCAGGAGCTGCGCCGCCCTGTCCGGGTCGTAGTCGTAGCCGTCGACCTCGCAGGTGTACCAACCGAGCTCGAAGGGCGAGTTGGCGCGCTGGACGCGGCCCTCGGCCAGGCCGTCGATGATGGAGTCGTAGTCGATGGCGTAGGCGAGCGCCTGGCGCACGCGCAGGTCACCGAGGATCGGGTGCGGCGCCTGCCCGATCACGGGGTTGCCGCGCTCGCCCAGGTTGAGGAACATGCGGAGGATGTAGATGGACGGCACCAGCACGTAATCGACGTTGCCTGACGCCTGGAGCGCGTCGCGCTGGTTGGCGCCGGGCCACAGCATGCGCTCCGCGTCGCCGCGGACCATCATGGCCACGCGCGTCTCCTCGCTCGGCACGACCATGTAGACGAGCCTGTCGAGGTACGGCTTGGCGGGATCGCGGTAGCGCTCGTTGCGCTCCATGATGATGCGGTCGCCCGCTCGCCACTCGCCTAGCACGAACGGGCCGGTGCCAACAGGGTCGCGGTTGAAGGCCCAGCTGCTCATGTCGGTGAGCTCGCCGGAGGCGTGGCGCGGCAGGATGCCGTACTGGAAGAGGTCCAAGTAGCTCGAGTCGAACTCGCTGAACTCGACGACGGCCGTCGAGTCGTCGACCGCCGTCACGGACACGACCTTGGCGAACAGCCCACCGCGCACCGAGTTGGCACCCTGCGTGGCGGCCTCGTACGTGAAGACCACGTCGTCGGCGGTGACGGCCACGCCGTCCGACCAGGTCAGGCCGGGCTTGAGTGTCCAGGTGACGCGGAGCCCGTCCGGTGACACGTCGCCGTTCTCCGGTGTCGGCACCCGCGCCGCCATGACGGGCACGTACTCCCCGGCCGGGTTCACGGTCAGTAGCGGCTCGACGATGGCGGGCGCCACCTGCGAGGTGATGAGGGCGGTGCTCAGGTAGGGGTTGAGGGTGGGGATGTCCTCCGGCAGGAGGACCGTGGCGGTGCCGCCCCGGGTCTGGGCAAGGCCCGTGCCCAGCAGCGCGGCGAGGAGGACGGCCGCCAAGGCCGCCGGGAGGCGCCGCCAGCGGCGCGCGGGCGGTCGCGCGCCCCGGTCCGGCGCGGACGGAACACGAGTAGGTCTAGGAAGGATGAACATAAGACGAGTCCTTTCCGATGAACGAGGACGTCAGACTGTGTTGCTTACGACTGACGGTCACCTTACGCTCCGGTCGAACCGTTGTCAAAGAAGCGAAGAGTCGCTGGTGCCACCGTGGCGCACCATGCGCGGTCAGGCCGGCGCCGAGAAGAGCGCGCTCGCACCGGGACGTTCGTAGCTCGCGCCGCACCCCCTCTGCGCCTACGCTGGCCTCACCATGGCTCAGACGCTGCGAACCATCGATAACGTCGCCCGCGACATCGGCCTAGACCCGAACCGCGTGCTGCCGCTCGGGCGCCACAAGGCGAAGATCGACTTGGACGGTCACCCGGTGGGCGCCGGCGACGGGAAGCTCGTGCTGGTCAGCGCCATCACCCCCACCAAGGCGGGGGAGGGGAAGACGACCGTCAGCGTGGGGCTCACGGACGGGCTGAGGCGCCTGGGTGCGCGCGTGGCGTTGTGCCTGCGCGAGCCGTCGCTGGGGCCTGTGTTCGGCATCAAGGGCGGCGGCACGGGCGGCGGCAAGGCGCAGGTGGAGCCCGCTAACGACATCAACCTGCACTTCACGGGCGACCTGCACGCCATCACGGCGGCGCACAACCTGTTGGCGGCGCT
>JACFNR010000072.1 GCA_019454765.1 Trueperaceae bacterium
GTGGCTGCGTTGGGGCTCGTGGTCGAGTACCAGCACCCGGACTTCGGCGCCGTGAGGCAGGTTGCCGGACCCGTACACACTTCGCAAGGCACCAGGGTGCCGGTGCGGGCATCCGCACTCGGCGAGGACACCGTCAGCGTGCTTCAGGACCTGGTTGGCATGACCACGACAGAGCTCGACGAACTCGTCGCCGAAGGGGTGGTGGCGTGAGCCGCCGCCGCTCCGGCAACTTCATGGAGGTGATGTGTAAGTGAAAGGGATAGTCGCTGCTCCTCAGCCGGCCGCCGCCGAGCTGGGAGCACAGGTGATGGAGAAGGGCGGGAACGCCTTCGACGCCGCCGTCGCTGCCGGGTTCATGCAGATGGTCACCGACCCGTTCATGTGCGGGCTGGGTGGCTGGGGGTCCGCCACCATCTACGAGGCGGCCACCGGCAGGTTCGAGCACATCGGCTTCTGGGCCCGCATCGGCGAGAAGATGCGGCCCGACATGTGGACCAAGGACGTCAGGGGCTTCACGGACCTCTGGCGCTTCCCGATATTCGACGACCACAGGAACCTGCGCGGCTACACCTCGGTGATGACGCCGGGCACGGTCGCCGGCTTCGGCGAGATCCACCGCCGCTACGCCACGCGGCCCTGGGCAGAACTCCTCGCGCCGTCGATAGAACTCTCCCGCGAGGGCTACCTGGTGCCCGAGTACGTGGCCGAGCACGTCCGCAAGCCCATGCTGCCGGAGTTCCCCCACCCGAAGGACAAGTACGCCGTCAACGACGCCGCCCGGGCACTGTTCCACGGACCCGACGGTCTGATGATGGAGACGGGCCAGCCGTACCGCAACCCCGACCAGGCCAGGTCGCTCGAGCGCCTGGCAGCCAACGGGTACGAGGAGTTCTACACGGGAGCGTTGGCGGCCGAGATCGTCTCGGACTTCGAGGCGAACGGCGCCTTCGTGACCGCGGAGGACCTGGCGAGCTATCGGCCAGTCGTCGAGGAACCCCTCGCCATCGATTACCGCGGCCACCGCGTGGCCAGCTCTGCCGTCCCCGGGGGCGGGCTCCTCATGTTGCAGGTGTTGAACGTGCTCGAGCAGTTCGACGTCGCGTCGCTCGAGCACAACGGGCCGGAACACGCCTTCATCGTGGCGGCGGCCCTGGCCTGGGCCGGCGTGACGCGCGGCAACTACCTCGCCGATCCGAAGTTCAGGGAGGTGCCGACCGCCAGGCTCCTCTCCAAGGAGTACGCCGCCGAGGTGGCGGACAGGATCCGGCGCGGGGAGCTCCCAGACCGGGAGAGCCTCAACAAGCCCGGCTACACGACCCACATCTCGGTGATGGACGAGGCCGGCAACTGTGTCTCCATCACGCACACGCTGACCACGTGTGCGGGCATCGTGGTGCCCGGCACCGGCTTCACCTGGAACAACTGCGTGTCGCTCATGGATCCGATCCCGGGCCGGCCCAACTCCTACGAGCCCGGGAAGGCCAGGGCGAGCGCCATCTCGCCGTCCATCATCAGCAAGGACGGCGTGCCGTGGGCGGTGGTAGGAGCGCCAGGCGGCTGGTCCATCTCCTCGGCCGTCGCCCAGTCGATCAGCAACATGATCGACTTCGCGATGAGCCCGGTGGAGGCCGTCAGCGCGCCGCGGTTCCATTCGGAAGGCGACCCGACCTACTGCGAACTCCGGATGCCCCAGCGGACCGTCGCCGCGCTGCGCGCCCGCGGCATGAACGTCTCGCAGTCCCTCAGGAACCTGGACGGCACCTTCGCAAGGGTGCAGGTCGCCGCCAAGGTGGGCGGCGAGTTCAAGGGCGCTTCGGACCCGCGGAAAGAGGGCGGCTCCGTGGCGATCGCGCGGGGCTGAGCGGTGGGAGGGCACGCCAGCTGGCTCTTCGTGCCCGGCGCCTCGGAGCGGTTCATGGCCAAGCTCGTCGAGGTGCGACCGGACGCGGCCGTCCTCGACCTGGAAGACGGGATCTCGCGCGGCGAGCTGGCCGCTGCGCGGGCGCGGGTAGCAGCCGCGACCGCCAGTGGCGGTCCCGTACCGCTGGCCGTGCGCACGCACCCGGTCTCGTCCGAGGAGTTCGCGGCGGACCTCGAGGCCTGCGGACCCGGGCTCGCCGCTCTGGTCATCCCCAAGGTCTCCGCGCCAGAGGAAGTTGCGGCGGCCGGAGAGGCCTTGGTGGCGAGGGGCCTGAAGGGCACCAGGTTGGTGCCGATGATCGAGTCGGCCGCGGGGCTCATGCGGGCCCATGACATCCTCACCGCCCACGCCTCCGTGTCCGGCGTCGCCCTTGGCGCCGAGGACCTGGCGGCCGACTTGGGGCTTCCCCCGGCGCTTCCCGGCAGTTCGGCAGCGCTCCTCGAGGGGAGGCGCGCGGCGTTGGCCGCGGCACGCGCGGCGCTGGTGGCCGCTGCTTCGGCAGCGCGAGTGGCGATCCGCGTGGACAGTCCGTACTTGTCGCTGCTGGACGTGCCCGGGACCAAGGCGGAGGCCCTCGCGGGGAGGGGCGCCGGGTTCACGGGTAAGTTCGCGTTGCATCCTGCTCAGGTGCCGGCGATCGCCGAGGCGTTCCGGCCCGGCCCTGAGGAAGTCGAGTGGGCACGAGCCGTTCTCGCCAAGGCCGGCCGTGGCGTGCAGCGGGCTGGGGACAGGATGGTGGACGAGGCCGTTGTTAGGCAGGCGCGGGTGGTGTTGTCAGACGAAGGAAGCTGAGGCGCCAGCCGCGATGGCTTAACGCTAGACGTTCATAACGCGGAGCGTTATCATCCTATCGTGATCTTGTCGTTCGCGGACGCGGATACGGAGCGCGTCTTCCAGGGAGTTAGCTCCCGGAAGCTGCCGCCGGAGATCCAACGACGCGCACACAGGAAGCTGTTGATGCTTCACGCTGCCACGAGCCTGAGAGACTTAGTCGTACCGCCCAGCAATCGACTCGAGGCCCTCAAAGGAGAGCGTGCCGGCCAGCACAGCATCCGGATCAACGACCAGTGGCGGATCTGCTTCCGGTGGCAACGCAACGACGCCGCTAGCGTCGAGATCGTCGACTATCACTGAGGGAGGAGAAGAGTCATGACGTCAACCGCTGCCCGACGCGACATCGCGCCCGTTCACCCGGGCGAGATCCTCAAGGAGGAGTTCCTGGAGGACTACGGCCTGTCTCAGTACGAGTTAGCCAAGCGTCTCGGCGTGCCCGCCCCTCGTATCAACGCCATCGTCCTAGGGAAGCGCGGCATCAGTGCAGACACGGCCCTGCTGCTTGCGCGGTTCTTCGGTAACAGCCCGGAGTTCTGGCTGAACCTGCAGGATCACTACGACCTGCAGCTGGCGGAGGGGCGCCTAGCCGGGAAGCTGGAGCAGGTGGTAGGGCTTACTGCCGAGGAGCGCGCTCGGTAGGCGCCACCAGGGAGTGCGTCCGGTCATGGCTGCCCCTTCTCGCATAGAGGAGCCTTCTGGTGCGTCAGGGTTCGTCGTGGACACAACTTGCGGCGGTCTCGTCGGGTTCCGCAGTCGGTTGGCTAGTGGTAACGTGCTACAGATCTACTAGCGTTCGTTAGGATTCGGAGGCAACGGACATGGTTACACGGCATGGACAAGGTAAGTACTATCACTCTGTAGTCGCTCACGGAGGTACGTTGTACCTGTCGGGGGTTATCGCGGACGATCTATCCGCTCCCATGGCAGAACAGACCCGCCAGGTGCTCGACAAGATCGCTCGAACGCTGGGCGAACACGGAAGCAGCGTGCACAGCATCCTGAGCGCCACGATCTACTTGGCGGATTTCTCCGGCAAGGACGCCATGAACGCCGTCTGGGCCGACTGGTTCCAAGCGGCAGACCTGCCCGCTCGCGCCACGGTGGGCGTGGCGACCCTCGGGCAGGGCGTGCTCATCGAGATATCGATTGTAGCCGCCAAGTAGGCGGGTTCATCCTGCCCGGCTAGCCGCTCAGTCCGTCCACGATCCCGTTCAACGTCCCCGAAGGCCGCATCACCCGCGCCGCCTTCGCCGGATCGGGCCGGTAGTACCCTCCAATATCCGCGGGCGATCCCTGCACGGCCAGCAGCTCCTCGACGATCTTCGCCTCGCCGTCGGTGAGCGCCTTGGCGACGGGCGCGAACGCCGCGGCGAGTTCCGGGTCGGCTGTCTGCCGCGCGAGTTCCTGCGCCCAGTACTGCGCCAGGTAGTAGTGACTGCCGCGGTTGTCGATGGTGCCCAGCTTGCGGCCGGGGGAGCGGTTCTCCTCGAGGAAGCGGCCGGTGGCGGCGTCGAGCGTGTCGGCCAGCACCTGGGCGCGGGCGTTGCCGGTCACCTGGGCGAACTGCTCGAACGACACGGCCAGGGCGAGGAACTCGCCTAGGGAGTCCCAGCGTAGGTAGTTCTCGCTCGTGAGCTGCTGCACGTGCTTGGGGGCGGAACCGCCGGCGCCCGTCTCGAACAGGCCGCCTCCCGCCAGGAGCGGCACCACGGAGAGCATCTTGGCGCTGGTGCCCAGCTCGAGGATGGGGAAGAGGTCGGTGAGGTAGTCGCGCAGCACGTTGCCGGTGACGGAGATCGTGTTGAGGCCCTGGCGGATGCGCTCGAGCGACAGCTTGGTGGCCGCCTCGGGCGCGAGGATGCGCACGTCCAGCCCGCTGGTGTCGTGCTCGGGGAGGTAGGCGTTCACCTTCTTGATGAGCTCGCGGTCGTGGGCGCGGTTCTCGTCGAGCCAGAACACGATGGGGTCGCCGGTGGCGCGGGCGCGCTTGACGGCCAGCTTCACCCAGTCGCGCACGGCCACGTCCTTGGTCTGGCAGGCGCGCCAGATGTCGCCGGCGCCCACTTGGTGCTCTAGGAGCACCTTGCCGGCCGAATCCAGCACCTTGACGGTGCCGGCCTTGGCGATCTCGAACGTCTTGTCGTGGCTGCCGTACTCCTCGGCCTTCTGCGCCATGAGGCCCACGTTGGGCACGCTCCCCATGGTGGCGGGGTCGAGGGCGCCGTTGGCGCGGCAGTCATCGATGGTGGCCTGGTAGATGCTCGCGTACGAGGAGTCGGGGATGACGGCGAGGGTGTCGTGCTCCTTGCCGTCCGGGCCCCACATGTGGCCCGAGGTGCGGATCATGGCGGGCATGGAGGCGTCGACGATCACGTCGGACGGCACGTGCAGGTTCGTGATGCCGCGGTCGGAGTCGACCATGGCGAGCTGGGGGCCGCTCGCGAGCGCAGCGTCGAACGCGGCGCGGATCTCGGCGCCGTTGGGAAGCGCCTCGAGCCCCTTGAAGATGGCGGCCAGGCCGTCGTTGGCGCTCAGGCCCGCGGCGGCGAGGTCGGCGCCGTACCTCTCGAACACGTCCGCGAAGTACGCCTTGAGCACGTGTCCGAAGATGATGGGGTCGGACACCTTCATCATGGTGGCCTTGAGGTGCGCCGAGAAGAGGATGCCCTCGTCCTTGGCGCGCTTGACCTGCGCCGCCAGGAAGCTCTTGAGGGCCGCCACGTCCATGCGGGTGGCGTCGACGATCTCGCCCGCCAGCACGGGGATCTTCTCGCGCAGCACGGTGACGGTGCCGTCGGCGGCGTGCAGCTCGACCCTGAGGGTGTCCGCGGCCGGCATGGTGACCGAGCGCTCGTTGGCGGCGAAGTCGCCCGCGCCCATGGTGGCCACGTTCGTCTTGGAGTCCCTCGACCAGGCGCCCATCTTGTGCGGGTGCTTGCGGGCGTAGTTCTTGACGGACGCGGGCGCGCGCCGGTCGGAGTTGCCCTCGCGCAGCACGGGGTTGACGGCCGAGCCCTTCACCCGGTCGTAGCGGGCGGCCACGTCCTTCTCCTCGGCGGTCTGCGGGTCGTCGGGGAGGTCGGGGACGGCGTAACCGGCCGCCTGCAGCTCGGCGATGGCGGCCTTGAGCTGCGGGATGGAGGCCGAGATGTTTGGCAGCTTGACGATGTTGGCCTCGCGCTCGAGCGTGAGCTTGCCTAGCTCGGCGAGGTCGTCGTTCACGCGTTGCGCGTCCGTCAACCGGTCCGGGAACTGGGCGAGGATGCGGCCCGTGAGGGAGATGTCGCGCGTGACGATCGGCACGCCCGCCTTGGCGGCGAACGCCTGCACGATGGGGAGCAGCGAGTACGTGGCGAGGGCGGGCGCCTCGTCGGTGTGCGTGTAGATGATCTTGGGGGTAGTCACTCTGGTGGCTCTCCTCGGTGGCGTCCGCGAGCGCCCACGCGGGGTGCGCGGCAGGTTATCGGCAAGGTCCGGTGGCGGAGCGCGCCGCGGTGGGGTGCGCTCCGAGCGGGGTTGGCACCAAAGTACCATCCGTGGTGTAGGGCCGCCGGAATGACGGGCAGCGCCCGCGCAGCGTGCTACACTTGCTACGGAGGCTGTCCGATGTACAAGACGATCACGCATCGGGAGTTGCGTAACAACAGCAGTGCCGTTCTGCGCGCGGTCGAACTCGGAGAGACCCTTGAGGTGACGAACCGGGGCGAGGTCGTTGCGCTCCTCATGCCTGCCGGGGCTGCTGTTCTTCCAAGGGTGATACCTGCGACCGTGACGGGAGGATTCGGGAGTCTCGAGCGGTTCGAGCGCGCCGAGTCGGTCGAGGTGGCCTTGCAAGAACTGCGGGAAGAGTGATCTCGCCGTGCGCTACTACATCGATATTTCGGCTGCGGGCAAGCTGATCGTTACCGAGCGGGAGTCGAGGATCTTGGCCGAGTTCCTCGACGAGGCCACAGTCGGTGGCGCTCGCGTGCTGTCCAGCGTGCTTCTGGAGACGGAGTTGCGCCGGCTCGCGTCGCGGCTCGAGTTGCCGCAGACGAGCGTCTCGGGCCTGCTCGATCGTTTCGACCTACTTCTGCCTGACCTCGCCTGGTTCAGAGAAGCTGGCATGCTTGCCGGACGCCATCTCCGGTCGCTGGATGCCTTGCACCTAGCCGCGGCCCTGAGGGCTGGCGTCGACAGGTTGATCACCTACGATGACCGGCAGGCCGCCGCCGCCGAGACCTTCGGACTAAGAGTGATACGTCCTAGCTAGTCGCACACGTGCCTCACTATCAACTGGGGAAGAGGCTTGTCGGGAGCGGCGCATCGAGATCCTCCGGCACCTGATACAGCCCGGCGTCTTGGCCGAGCGTCCGTTCACCGGTCCGTCGGTAGGGAATTAGGCGCGCGATGGGTTTGCCAGAGCGCGTGATCGTCAGCGTCTCTCCGCCACCGACCCGCTCAATCAACTCGACGAGAGTCGCCTTCGCATCCTGCTCGTCTATCTCAATCATCGGTCAATAGTAGCCCTCCGCGGTGGGCTACTGGGCCGCGCCCAGTGTGGGTTCCGAGGCGGGCCGGCCGCATTGCAGGCTCAACGCTTCGGGGCTTGCCCGCGGATTCCGGCCACCCAACCGACACGATATCTACACTCGCGACTGACCTTGACAGCGCACACTGTAAGCAATACACTCCGGTCGTGCTTCGCGATCCGCTCGCCGCCCACCGGGAAGCCGTGTTCTCCCTCACCGA
>JACFNR010000073.1:0-2990 GCA_019454765.1 Trueperaceae bacterium
GGCTCCATACTCCTCGCACTTGCAGGACCAACGGAGGTACCAGATGAACCGCAGACTAACCACCACGCTACTCACCGGCCTGACGATCGCGCTCCTCGCCGCTTGCGGCGCCCCGGAGCCGGTGAAGGAGACGAGCCGCACGCCCATGGGCCTCACCATCAACCCGAACGTGGTGAAGGCCGGCGAGGTGGGCACCTCCTACACCTTCACGCTCAACGCCACCGGGCTGAAGGGCAGGAGCGAACTCGCCACCTTCAAGTGGAGCTTCTCGGGCGGCGCCTCCGGCGAACTCGAGGTCGCGGTCGAGAACGGCGCGGCCACCCTCGACGTCGCTCAGGCGTTCGACGCCGCCGGCGTCTACGGCCTGGTGGCCTCGGTCGACACGGGCGCTCGGGCCGCCACGGCCTCGGCCGTCATCAGCATCGGCGAGGCGGCGCCCGAGCGCGAGGCGGAGTTGACGACCTGCGGCGACTGGGTGACCAAGCAGCAGGGCGCCTACGGCGTGACCATCGACCGCTGGGACGTCAGCTCCGTGCCGGTGGGCGCCGTGTTCGACCTCAAGTTCGACACCATCGGCATCCCCGACCGCATCTTGATCGAGTACCCGAGCGGCACCTACGCTCACGACACCGGCTGGCGCGGCGACGCGAAGCATGACGGCGATGCCCTCTACCCCGGCGGCGTGGTGGGCGGCGCCACCGGCGAGGCGCGCGCCATCTTCACCAAGGGCAGCGACAACGAGTTCACCGCCACGGTGTTCGGCCCCGACGTGAAGACGCGCTGGAGCTACGAGGTGCGTTGCCGCGTACCGGGACGCTGAACCTAGGCCCAACCCAGGAAAGTTCGCCGCGTGCGGCCCCTCCCTCGAGGGGCCGCACGCTGTGCATAATCTCGCCGAGCCGCTCCAGGCGGCGTGTTACGTTCTGCTAACGTGCCTCGCGCACTCAACCGTAGTCTCTAACCGTGGTCTCTAGGAGGAGCCCCATGAAGTCCAACTTCGCACGAGTGGCGAGCCTCGTAATCGCGGCGATCGTCCTGTCGGCCTGCTCCACCATCTTCCCGAACCAGCCGGACCGGTTGATGTTGGGGCTGTCGCCCACTAACGAGCTTGGGTACGAGATCGACGCCATGGGCATCATCACCGTCAAGTCGCGGGACCTCATCCTGTCTACCAAGGCCGGCACGCCGGCCACGAACGTCACCGGTTACCGCGTCGATTACTACGACGAGCTCAACGTGCTCGTCGGTGCCGGTGGCGACGACCCCCAATCGTTGAACGTGACCGTCCCTGCCGGACTCGTGTGTGACAACCCCGTGCCCGGCGTGGGCTGCACGAACCTGTCCCAGAACGCCCGCCCGGGCAACGGCATGGCCATCGAGGTTCCCGGCCTCGGCACGCAGCTTCTCAACGTCGACGTGGCGCAGGCCCACGTCGCCGCGGGGTTCCCCTCGGGCTGGTACGCGGTCGTCACCTTGTACTACGAGAACGCGCGCGGGACCTTCCAGCAGGAGTACGTGCTGTACATCGCCGTGCCCAACTGAGACCCGCAGCCAGCCTTCGGCTTGAGCCGTTCGCCTCCCCGGCCAGGAAACCGTTCCGGCCGGGGAGTACCCTTGGCACGCCGCCGGGAGCGGCCGGAGGGGAGCAAGCCGCGGCTTCCTGACGCTGTAAGTAACGCGTCAGTCGACCCTGATAGCCTGCCGTTCGGATGTCAGGGCATGTCTAGAACCACAGTCCGTCTCGGCTTCACGATCCTGGAAGTGCTCGTGGCCTTGGCCATCGTCGGGGTGCTCGCGGGCATCGGCGCCGCGACCTTGCGGGAACCGCCGGCCCGACTTGCTGCCAACAGTTACCGTTCGTTCCTGCAGAACGCGCGGCACGTGGCGATCAGCAGGAACCGTCCCGTGCTGATCAGTGCCGACGCCGCCTCGCGCACCATAAGCATGCTGGTCGCCAGCACGTCGGCAGCGAGCAACTGCGAGGCGTTCACCTCCCAGCAGGCCGCGTTCGATGCCACCGAGTACCGCCAGGTGGCGTTCACCACCGACACCGCCGACGGTCGACTGCTCTGGCTGCCCAACGGCCGGCCGGGTCATTGCGGGGGCGGCATAGCCGGTACCACCACGTCGTTCTCCGACGGCAAGCGGACGTTCAGCGTCGAGGTGTCCCCCGCCGGTCAGGTACGGGTCGGATCACAGTGAGGTCGGGCAGCGGGCTCACGCTGGTCGAGGTGATCGTGGCCATGGCCATCCTGGCGGTCGGCATCTTGGCGGTGTTCATGCTCCAGGCCACGTCGCTTAGGGGTACCCGCACCGCCGCCGCTTCGCAGACGCTCACGAACATGGCGCAAAGCGAGCTGCAGCTCCAGCGGGAGTTCAGCCGTCACGTGAGGTCGCCCGTGAGGGGCGAGACGTGCCGGTCGTTGGCGGACGGCGACGACCTGTACGACTGCGAGGTGCGCGTGTTCCCGTGTGAGCTGGTGGGGGGCTCGCTCGTGTGCCGGAACGGCGACGTGGCTACCGCCGACGCCCGGCAGGTCACCGTCATCGTCACTGCCCGAGACGGCGCCAGCGCCGAGGTCTCGACGGTGGTGAAGTGAGGTGAGGAGCAACCGAGCCGGATTCACGGTGGTGGAGTTGCTGATCGCCGCCGCGATGATGCTGGTCGTCCTCGGCGCCGCCCTGTCGGTCTACTCGAGCGGCGTGCGCGCCAACCGGGTCACCTCGGACGTCTCGGAGCGCCGAGAGGAGATCCAGGCCGCCGTCGCGCTGCTGCAGTACGAGATCTCGTTGGCCGGCTACCGTTGCGTCGACGCCGGCGCCGTCACGCGCACGCTGGCTGGCGCGCCGCTCACCGTCGTCGACGGTGGCAGTCCTTCGGCGCCGGATAGGATCATCGTTCGCTTCCACGAGGACCGCTACGGCGCCACCGGGTGCGTTCCTCAGGTCGTGGAGTTCTTCGTTCGCGACGGCACGCTCTTCAGGAAGGG
>JACFNR010000073.1:3090-7312 GCA_019454765.1 Trueperaceae bacterium
CCGAATGCTTCTAGTAGGAGGACGTCACACCATGCCTGCCACCCCGCCGCCCACCCGACGCCAGAGCGGCATCGCGGTGGTGTCCGCCCTCGTCATACTGTTGGCTCTCACCGCGTTCGGCCTCAGCTCGGTGTTCTTGACCCAGATGAACTTGGGCATCGCTCGGAACGCACAAGCGACGGTGCGCGCCGACAACAACGCCGCGAGTGGCCTGAACGTCGCCTTCGTGAGGCTGCAGGACGAGTACCGCGTCACCGGGGAGTTGCCGGCGAGCCTCACGCTGCCGACCATCACCGGGCAGGGTTTCGCGCCAACCTATGCCCTCACCCACTACGTGCGCTACAGCACGACCACCGCGTATGTCGCGGTCACGGGCACCGCTCCCGGCCAGGGGGAGTACCTGGCGGAGGCCGTGGTGAGCGTGCAGGGTAACTCGGGTTTGCCGCCGTACTTCGGTTACGGCCTCTCCACCGAGGGGGTGTTCGAGGCGTCGGGCAACGCCTGGTACGTCAACGCGGGCGTGCACGCGAACATGGGCTTCAAGTTCAGCGGCAACCAACACTTCCGGACCTGCGTGGAGCGGAACGCCGACGGCACCTGTGGTCGCGACGAGGTGGTTCCCAGCGACTCGCTGGCGGTGTCCGCCTCGCCGGGCGCGACCGTGTGCGCCGTGAGCGGCAACGGCATCCCCAAGAGCGCCATCTGCGCCGACGGTGGCCCTCGCCACCTCACGGACCCCATCACCATCGACCCGGAGTTCGGCGCGCGTCAGGTCGAACTGATGCAGTCGATCTCGAAGGGTCCGAGCCACTCGCACGTGCTCGGCATCGACTGCGACGTCATCTTCCGGAGCGCTCCGAAGAGCAGGGACCTGCCCGACGCGTTCGCTTCCGTCCCGGCAGGCTCGACCATCTGCGTCGAGAGTGGCGCCGTGAAGATCTCGGGCAACTGGTCCATCGCCGAGCGCACCGTCGTGGCGCGCGACAACATCGACTTCTCAGGCAACTGGTCCATGCGCGACATGACCCTCGTGTCCACGACCGGCAGCATCTCCGGCTCCGGCAACAGCCCGATGGCGAACGTGCGCGTGTTCGGGCGCGACGGGGTCAAGTTCAGCGGCAACCACGACGTCACCGGCATCAGCACCTTCGCGTCCGGCGGGGACGTTCAGCTCTCCGGCAACGCCCACGCCGTGGCGGCTCCGGGCGGCGGCTCGGGCATCGGCACCGCCATCATCGCCGGGGGCGACATCAAGATCAGCGGCAACAGTCGGCTCTACATCGCCGCTGTGGCGGGCGGGTCGTTCCACAAGTCGGGCAACGCCGACTACGTGGGCCGGGTGGCCTCCAAGGGCAACCTCAAGATCTCGGGGAACTTCGACATCGACTCGGGCGTGGCCATCGTCACGGACGAGTTCGTCGTCCAGGGCGATGCCACCTTGCGAGTGATCAGTCGGCGCTGAGTCAGAACCGGGGCCGGGATGCCGTCCCTGCGGGCACCAAGTCGCCTGCCGGCTGCCGGCTACCTTGCAGTCGTTGGCACGCCTGCGACAGCATCAAGCCGCGCGAGACCTAGCAACGGTGGGAGTCTAGGAAGCCAACGGCAGGTGGGGTGGACTCTGCGTCCACCCCACCTGCCCTTTACAATGGTCTCTTCTACTGCAGTTGTTCGCGCTGCCCGAAGCTGAACAGCTTCACCGACTTGACGCCGTCGGTTCCGACGGTCGGGAAGTAGGGCGGTGCCACGCCGGCGGCCATGCGGCGGTCGTACGTGAAGGAGCGGCCGTAGCCAGTGGAGTTCTTGCCGGTGCTGGCGTTGAAGGTGCCGAACGCGCCGTAGTAGTACTCGATGATGCCGCCGGTGAGGTGGACGGAGCCGCGCTCGGAGCCACTGTCGTAGTCCTCGACGGAGACCCTGCCTTCGCCACTCATGAGCACGGCGTCGACGGTCACGTCCCTGGGCGCGTTGCGCGAGTCGTTCCAGCCGTTGTTGTGGCCGAACATGATGTTGCCGGTCTGCGTGTAGAGGCCGAGGACGTTGACGGCTTCGAGGTTGTCGCAGACGGCTCCAAGCACGGTGCCGTCGGACTGGCGGGTGGGCTCGCCGCTGCACGGCCTGTCCTCGTACTTGAGGTCGCCGCTGATCCGCATGCTGTTGGTCGAGGCGATGGTGATCTCGGCGAACGAAGCGATCGCGGGCGGCGCATAGGCCGGGTCGTTGTCGTGCCCGGACATCCTCTGCGGGCCCCTGATGCGGTCGATGCTGTAGGTGCTCGTGCCGGCGCCGTAGATCACGCCGTTGAACTCGCTGGCCGCCACCACCCACATGTTGCCTATCGGGTCGAAGCTGTAGAGGACCTTGTCGGCACCGTACCTGTACAGCCCGCAGTTGGTCGAGGTGGTGCAGGCCTTGATGTACTGGAAGGGCGCGGGCGAAGCTCGCCAGGCGCCACCGTCCCAGTAGCGCCACTGCCCGCCACTAAGTTCCATGGCCGTACCGGTGGGTCCGCCCGCCCACAGGTCGAGGCTGTAGAGGCTGTTACCGAAGTAGAGCCCTTCGCCCCTGACGTTGGGGTCCGAGGTGTCGCCCTGAGCGGCGCTGATCTGGTTCTGCGAGTTCTCGGGGAGGGGAACGAAGTCGGCGCTCCAGTCGACGCCGCCCGTGAGCTCGGGGGCGTGGGTTCCGTAGCCGTTCGTGTAGCTGGGGTTCTGGGACGAGGGCGACATGCTGCCGGACCCCTTGAACCCTGCGTTGTAGAACTCCGCGCCTTGCCTACCGAAGTAGTCGTTGTTGCACTTGGTCAGGCGGGCGTCGCTACAGCCGGCGCTCGTCACCTCGTCGCCGAACCATGACTGCCGGTAGTAGCGGAAGTAGGAGTTGGTGTGCACCGGGCCGTCGAACAGCGTGCGGTCCGTGAACCAGATGTCGCTGCCGCTGGGGCCGCTACGGTGAACGTTCGTGAAGAGCGCGTACCGCGCGAAGCTGCCGCGACCGACCGTGAAGCGGTACTCGCCTTGCAGCACCACGTTGCGGTTGAAATCGCCGATCTCGCCGGTGGCGACCATGACGAAGGGGATGGCGTACTCCTGCTCGGGTCGGTAACCGGAGCCGGTCCTCGGCTGCCCACCCACGAACCTGGCGGCCGGCATGCGCACGTCGGCCAGGAGAGGCTCACCGCAGGCTTCGTCCGTCACGTAGATGCGCACGCGACCGACCGCCGAGCCCCCCGTAGTGAACGTGTTGCTGCACACCAGGTTGTCGATGCTGGCTTGCAGTGCCGTGGTCACGGGTTCGAGTTGCGAGATGACCGATGCGGGCGTGGGGGCCGTCCCGGCGTTGTTGTTCGTGCCGAACGACCAAGACCCGGAGAGGTTCGAGTTGGAGGCAACCAGCGAGCTCAGCGCCGCCCGCACGTCCGTGGTCAGCACGGACGCTCCGAGGTTGGCCGAGCCGCGCGCGATCATCAGGGTCTGGACGATGCCCGCGTCGTCCGCGCTGTGCTGGATCTCGCCCAGGGTTCGGGCGAACATCAGGGTCACGACCCCGCCCACGACCACGAGGAGCGTGAGCGCCATGATCATGGCGATGCCTTGCTCCCGGCGCTTCTTCGTTGGTGTCATCAGCTTCCGCATGGCCTCACCCTCTTGATGATGTAGTTCTGGTTAGTGGGCAGTTCGACGATCCCCGAGTAGGTCCTGACGGAACCTCCGGAGTTCATGCCTATGACCATCTGGATCCTCGACAGCGTGACGGGCACCCCGCCGATGGTGGCTTCGCGGAGCGGGGCTCCCTGGCCATCGACCACGGGTTGGCTGCGTATGACCGGGGTGCCGTCGGCCTCGGTGTAGACGTAATCGAGCGAGAACTGGTCGATGTCGAACGCCACTGGCACTGCCGCGTTCGCGCCGATGCGCTCGTAAAGGATCCGCTCGCTGGCGTCGTACCGGAAGCCCAGGGTTTGGACCTGGAACAGGAGCATGCCGGGCGTGAACCCGATGGTGTTGGGGCAGGTGGAGTGCTGCACGTTGAAGCGGACGCTGCCACTCCCGCCCTGTTGGCTAACGCTGTCCACGCCGAACACGACGGCCTGACCGTTGGTGTTGACGAGGAGGGCCTGGCCACCGGCGAGCCCCGTCTCGGCGGCGTTGGCGACGGGAGCGACGATCCGCGTGAAGGTCTCTGCCGCGAAGGTGCTGCTGGCGCGCTGCACCTCGTAACCGGC
>JACFNR010000074.1 GCA_019454765.1 Trueperaceae bacterium
GCGTGCGGAACCCCGCGGCGGCCGTGGGGATGGCGGCCTCGTCGGCTCCCGTCATGAGGGGCAGTTGCGGCAGCGGCCGCGGCGCGGGGCTGTCGGGGGTCTGCTGCGCGTGGTTGAGGGGGTCGTAGATGCTGCCGTGGCATGGGCAGTGGAAGCTCTTCTGGTCGGCCAGCCACTCGGTCACCTGGCAGCACTGGTGCGTGCAGGTGGCGGAGTAGGCGACCACGCCCGAGGCGGTCACGTACGACTTGGTGTCGGGGCTGTAGTCACCGAGCGCGAAGCGCGCGAGCAGCACCGCGTTCTGCGTGTTGCCGTCCCTCACGACCTCGACCGTGGGCGTGCCGTCCTTGTTGGACACCACTGCCGGCCACGCCAGGACCTGCGGGCCGCCCAGCGGGACGTCGTCGTCCGTGATGACCTTGCCCTTGTTCTGGGAACCCGCGAACACGAAGACGTCGCCCTTCTGCGGGGGGAGCTTGGTGGGGTCGGTCTCGGTCGTCGCGTCGGCTTGCGCGAAGGCGGGCCCCAGCACGTCCGCCATGGTCAGGCCCACGCCCGCGACCAGCGCGTTCTTCAGCAGGTCCCGCCGGCTGACCGCGCGCTTGGCGTCCCTCGCGCCGGCGTTGCTTCCGTCCTGCCCTTCCTCCCTCGTCGTCATCCACGATCCTCCGTCTCAGCTCGCCCCATGCTCGTTGCCACCACCTAGCCACCACTGTCCGGACCCTCCCCGGTCCACCTTGCCGCTCGACTCGAACGCCGTCTCGACAGCCCAGGCTTCAGCGCCATGGCGTGAACGCGAGAATCGGCCACCACCGATGCTTCTGGCGAGCATGCGGCGATGCTAGGCCCGGCTCTCGCACGCCTGACGCACAACCGTCACACCGCGCGGAAGACCGTCGAGCTGCGCTAGCGCCCCTCGACGAGCGCCTTCACCTCGCTCTGGTTGACGACCGGCAGGAAGCGGAGGAACAGGAAGAACAGCGTGAAGAACAGCCCGAACGAGCCAGTGAACAGCGCCAGGTCCCAGAAGGTCGGCACGTACAGGTGCCACGCCGACGGCAGGTAGCCGCGGCTGAGACTCGCCACGATGAACATGAAGGTGTCGAACCACATCCCCACCAACACCACCACCGATATACCGAACAGCGCTCGCGGCCGCGCACGGACGCGCCGCGACCACAGCAGCTGGATCGTCACGAACATGACGACCGTCACCCAGAAGGCGAACGCGTACGGTCCGACCACACGGCTGCGAGCCACGAAGCGCTCGACGGGGTTCCCCCCGAACCATGCCCCGAAGAACTCGATGACCCGGCCGTACACGACCACCAGCCCCAGGCCGAGCATCAACTTGGCGCAGTTGTCGAGGTGCCTGAGCGTGATGACCCCCTGCAGCCCGAAGGAGCGACGCACGGGGACGACCAGCACCAGCACCATCGCGAAGCCCGCGAACATCGCGCCCGCCACGAAGTACGGCGGGCCCACCGTGGCGTGCCACCCCGGCACGAGGGCGTAGGAGAAGTCGAGGTTGATGGTGCTCTCCACCGACACCACCAGCGCGGTGGCGATGGCAGCCAGCAGCAGGTACGCCCGCCGGTAGCGCTGCCAGTGCTTGGCCGAACCGCACCAGCCGAGCGCGAACAGGCCGTAGGCCAGTTGGGCGCCCCTCGTCCCGGCCCTGTCGCGCAGGGTGGCGAGGTCCGGGAGGAGCCCCACGTACCAGAAGAGCGCCGACACGACCGCGTAGGTGGGCACGGCGAAGAAGTCCCAGGCGAGCGGGCTGCGGAACTGCGGGAACAGCCCGAACGTGTCCGGGTACGGCGCCAGCCAGTAGAAGAGCCACGGCCTGCCCAGGTGCAAGATCGGGTAGAGGCCCGCGCACGTCACGGCGAACAGCGTCATGGCCTCCGCCAGCCGGTTGATGGAGCCGCGCCACTCCTGCCGCGTGAGGAGGAGTATCGCCGAGATGAGCGTGCCGGCGTGCGCGATGCCGATCCACCACACCAGGTTGATGATGGGGAACCCCCACGCCGACGGGATGGTGTCGCCGAACACCCCGATGCCGCCGGTGACGCTCCGCACCACCGCGACCAGGAACAAGACGAGCAGTGCGGCCGAGACGCCGAAGCCGACGAACCACCAGCGCGGCGCCCCGCGCGCGAGGATGGGGGCGTCGATCAGGTCGTCGACGGCACCTCGGGTGAGGGTGGGGTCGAGGACGGGTGCGCGCTCCCGCACCGACCGGCCGGAGAGTGCCATCTCGCCCAATGGTAGGGACGCCGGCGCCACCGCACAGTGCGCGCTGAGCCACCGGCCGACCCACGGCGCGGTAGGGGTCGGGCCTGGGCAGCCTGCCGCCGGACGCGACCCGGCTCCGGGCCCGTGAAGCGGCGCCTCAGAGCGGCAGCGCGCGCTGCGGGTAGTCTTCCCCGGCGAGCCCTAGCAGCCGCGCCACCGTCGGCGCGACCTGCCCGGCCTCGGCGCGAGGGATGCGGCGCGGCGCCACGCCGGGACCGCTCACCAGCAGGAAGCGGTCGTCGCCGGGGTGGCCGGGGCGGAGGCCGTGGCTCGACACGTTGTTGGGCGCCGTCACGGGGGCGTCGGCCGGGCCCGGCTCGAACCCGACGCCGTCGGGCGCCAGGAACGCCCTCACCCGCCGGCGGTGGTCGGGCGGCAGGTACGAGTTGTCGTACGGCACGGCTCCGAACGGCGCGAGCCGCTCCGCGACGGCGGCGGCGTCCGCGTCGTCCTCCACCACCACGTGCAGGTGGCCGCCCTCGCAATCCGTGACGTGGCCCGGCAGGACCACCTCGGGCCGGATGACGCGATCGACCGTGAGGTGGCCGTGGTCGCTCAACACCACGAACGTGTACTCCTCGGCCCTCGCGCCGAGCCGCCGCAGGATGACGCCCACGAGGTTATCGGCGTACCCCAGCGACCACAGCGCCGCCTCGCTCTCGAAGCCGAAGCGGTGCTGCACGGAATCGGTCATGAGCAGCTCGGTGAGCAGCAGGTCGGGCGCCCGCTCGGAGCCGCCGAGGAGCCCGGCCCAGTTGGCCACGTGCATGTCGCCGGTCAGGCCGTAAACGAGCCGGTCCGGGAAGCGCGCCGGGAAGTCGGCCGGGTAGCCGACCGCGGCCGCGGCCTCCGCCAGCCTGCCCGTGGCGTCGACGTGGTTGGCGACACGCAACCACGCGCCCTGGCTCGGGGTCGGCTCCGCGTCGCGCCCGCGCTGCACGAAGTCGTCGACCCACCAGGGCCGCCTGAACACGGTGGCGTCCTCCGGACGGACCATCCCGAAGCCGACGCTCGCCACGTCGAGGCCCGCGTCCAGCGCCCGGCGCGCCAGGGTGGGCACGCGGACGTCGTCGGGCGTGGCGTACGAGAACCCCACTCCGTCCCACACCTTGTTGCCGTACACGCCGATCTCGGCGGCGCTCCGCCCCGTGAGGATCGACGCGCGCCCCGGCAACGAGATGCCGGGCACCAGCGACGCGAGGCGCTCCACCGTTACGCCTCCGCGCGCCAAGCGCGCGAGGTTGGGCATGCGGCCGAGGTGACGGCGGAAGCTGTCGGCGCTCACGCCGTCGATCATGACGAGGAGGACTTTGGGCACCAAGCAGTCTAGCACCGGCCGACCGGGGCTAAGATCGCGGCATGCGAGAACGCGCCATCACCCCGGAACGCGTCGCCGCGCTGCGTAGGGAGTTCGCGGCCAATCCCACCAACCGCCTCATGCAGAACGCCGTCACCCAGACCCCCCTCGACGACGTGGCCCTCGACCGCACCGTCCTGGTCGGCATCGACCGCACCGTCTCGCACCGCCTCGACGACTGGGCGGTAACGGACCAGAAGAAGAGCGGGCGCTGCTGGCTGTTCGCGGGCCTGAACCTGCTGCGGGCCGGGGCCATGAAGAAGCTGGGCGCGAAGGAGTTCGAGTTCTCGCAGAACTACCCCATGTTCTTCGACAAGCTCGAGCGCGCCAACTACTACCTGGACGCGGTCCTCGCCACGAAGGACCGCGACGCTGACGACCGCACCGTCGCGTTCCTGCACGACAACGTGATGGGTGACGGCGGCCAGTGGAACATGTTCGTGGCGCTCGTCAGGAAGCACGGCCTGGTGCCGAAGTCGGCCATGCCCGAGACGGAATCGTCGTCCAACACGGGCCGCATGAACGCGGGCCTGCGCGCCGTGCTGCACCAGGCCGCCAAGGCCCTGCGCGAGGCGCCCGACGCCGAGGTCGAGGAGCGCGTGCGGGACGAGGCGCTGGCCGCCTGCTACCGCGTCCTCGCCATCCACCTCGGCACGCCGCCCACGCGCTTCGAGTGGCAGTGGCTGGACGCCGACAAGGCCTTCCACCGCGACGGCGAGCTGACCCCTCAGGAGTTCGCGCAGCGCTACGTGACCCTGGACCTGGCCGCGTACGTGTGCCTCGTCGACGACCCGCGCGCCACGAGCCCCCGAGGGCGCACCTTCACCGTCGACTTCCTCGGCAACGTGCTCGGCGAGCGCGTCATCTACCTGAACGTCGAACCGGGCCTGATGAAGCGCGTCGCGGCGGAAGCGATAGCGGGCGGCGAGCCCGTGTGGTTCGGCTGCGACGTCGGGCAGCAGATGCGGCGCGACCTGGGGGTGTGGGACGCCAGGCTCTTCGACTACGCCGGCGTGTACGGCACCCCGTTCACGCTCGACAAGGCGGGCCGGCTCGACTACCACGAGACGCAGATGACCCACGCCATGCTCTTCACCGGCGTCGACCTCATGGGCGAGACCCCGCGCCGCTGGCGCGTGGAGAACAGCTGGGGCGACGCCAACGGCGAGAAGGGCTTCTACACCATGACCGACTCGTGGTTCGACGAGTACGTCTTCGAGATCGCGGCCCACAAGAGCGCCCTGCCGCCCGAGCTTCGGGCGGCCCTCGACCTGGAACCGATCGTGCTGCCGGCTTGGGACCCGATGGGGGCGTTGGCGCGCTGAGCTTGGGCGCGCGCGCCCGGAGGGTCGCCCCTGCCTCACCGGTCGCCCTCTACGGGGCACCACGCCCGTTGTCGGTCCGGAGCGCCTGGCGGGGTTCCTACCTCACGTTCACGGTCACGACCGACTCCACGCTCGAGTCGCCACGGAACGCGACTACGCGGAGCTCGGCTGCCCCGCCGGGCATGCCCTCCGGGATGAGCACGGTGGCAACCCAGCGGCCACCCTGATTCGTCAAGGGCACCTCCTGCCCTCCGAACCTGGCGACCACGCGTTCCGGGTCGCCACTGACTAGGGCGAAGACCGCTAGTTCGCCGCCCGGGTCGACCGACGTGCCCGCGGTCCGGGCCACGACCGCCAGCTTCGCGCCGCTGAACGTCGTGACGACCTCACGTGGGGGCGGCGCCGCTCCAACCGACACGGGCGGAAGTCGCTCGCCCGCGCGCAGCACGACGTCCACCGGCTCCGTCGTGGGCCGGTAGCGCGGCGGAAGCCCGGCGGGGTCGGGAGCTACGGTATAGGTGCCCGGCACGAGACCACTGACCACGGCGTTGCCACGGGCGTCCACCATGACGACCTCTTCAGCTGGCCCGCTGATGATGACGCGCCCGAACGAGATGCCGCGCTCGTCGGTGCCGCGCACCCCGTCGTTATCGACGTCATCGAACAGGTGCACCTCGAGGGTGGCGACGGGCGACAACCTCAGGTCCACCCGCTCCGTGCTGTCGTCCTCCACCCTGACCACGCCCTCGCCGAGTAACTGCACATCGGCAGGTAGGCCGGCCCCGAACCGCCAGGCGTAACTACCGGCCCTGACGCGCACAGAGAAGGCACCCGTCTCGTCCGTGGTCGCCCTGGCGCCACCCAACATGACCTCGAGGCCTCCGAGGCGCTCGTCGCCCGCGCTGAGCATGCCATCTAGATCACGGTCGACATACGCCACGCCCGAGACTTCGCCCCCCTTGCGACCACCGAACAGGCCGACCACCGCGTCGGGCGTGTCGAACGAGAAGCGCAGCGTGTAGCCTGCGCGGAGACTCAGGTCGTGAGTGATGGGCGCGCCCGTGAAGAGGCCTCCTGATGAGGTCAGGGCATAGCCCGCTGCCAGGTCGAGTCCTTCGATCCCGGCGTCCCGGAACTCGCCGATCAGCGCGATCCTGTCGTGTTGACTCGGCACGCCGCCGCCGAGGCTGCCGACGAACGACTTGTCGTAGCTTAGTGACGTCGAGGCGTACCTCGACCACCGCTGCTTCCAGACCACCCCGAACTCCATGCCACCCGACCCCTTGGAGGTGTCGGACTCGTAGCTCCACCGTCCCGTGATCGTCGTGGCGGTCGCCGGCCGGTACTCGGCCGCCACGGCCACGGCGAACCTGGCGGCGCCCGGGTCGGCCGCCGGCTGCTCGTACTCGTAGACGGCGCTGCTCGTCACCCGGAACGGTCCAGCGCCCAGGTTCGCGGTCGCCGAGTAGCTGCTGGCAGGCGCGACGTCCCCCCGAACCACTCCGGTGTACGCGTACCCGACCGTGAGGCCGAAGCTCAGGTCGCGCCGGCCGTAGGAGATGGAAAGCCGCGGCGCCACGCTCCAGGTGGCGTCCGCCGTCGACGTCTGGTAGGTCCCCGTGACGCCGAGGCCGATGCCGGGCGCCAACCTCCCGCTGACGCTCACCGCGTTGCGCCACGTCTGCGATGCGGGGCTGATGAGCAGCGAGGTCGAAGCACGTAGGCCCACGGCACCGGCCGACCGTAGTCCTCCCGTGAGCCCGATCGCGTGGAAGCCGCTCTGAGGCACCGCCGAGTAGGTCTGAGTCACGTCGAAGGTCTGCGACTGGTAGCCGAGGCTCTCGTTGAACCCGGCCACCACCTGGTACCCGCCCTGCTTCCCGAAGCCGCTGAGACTACCTCCCAGGCCCAGCACCACGTCCTCGCTTATGGGCGTGCGGTAACTCGCCGCCAGTGAGTCGGCGCGACCGGAGGACGAGGCGTTCGTGGCGGCCGAGAACTGCAAGTCCAACCCGGGGAGTTGGCTCACCGCGAAGCCGGTGGCGCCGAACGACGGGCCCTGTTCCCCGGGGACGTACGTGCCGGATCCGCCGAGCCGCCACCCGCCT
>JACFNR010000075.1:0-4566 GCA_019454765.1 Trueperaceae bacterium
AACGAGACCAAGGTCGCGGCGCTGGCCGCCCGCCACGGGCTGAGCCGCTGGAGCACCGACCTGGAGGCCTGCCTGGCCGAGCCCGAGCTCACCCTCTACTTCGACGCCCAGGTCACCAACCTGCGGGTCGAGAGCGTGAAGCGCGCCATCGCCGCCGGCAAGGACGTCTACTGCGAGAAACCCACGGCCGAGTCGCTCGGCGAGGCGCTGGAACTCGCCCGGCTGGCCCGCGCCGCCGGCGTCAGGAACGGCGTGGTGCAGGACAAGCTGTTCCTGCCGGGCTTCATGAAGCTCAAGCGCCTGATCGACTCGGGCTTCTTCGGGCGCATCCTCTCGGTGCGCGGCGAGTTCGGCTACTGGGTCTTCGAGGGCGACTGGCAGGAGGCGCAGCGCCCCTCCTGGAACTACCGCAAGGAGGACGGCGGCGGCATCATCGTCGACATGCTGTGCCACTGGCGTTACCTCCTCGACGGCCTCTTCGGCGGCGTCAACGCCGTGAGCTGCCTGGGCGCCATCCACGTCCCCGAGCGCCACGACGAGCGCGGCAAGCCGTACGCCGTCACGGCCGACGACGCCGCCTACGCCACCTTCGAGCTGCAGGGCGGCGTGATCGCGCAGATCAACTCGTCGTGGGCCACCCGCGTCTACCGCGACGAGCTGTTCGTGCTGCAGGTCGACGGCACCGAGGGCAGCGCCGTGGCGGGCCTGCGCGAGTGCAAGGCGCAGCACCGCGTCAACACCCCCAAGCCCGTGTGGAACCCCGACGTGCCCAACCCGCACGACTTCCGGGCCCAGTGGCAGGACGTGCCCGACAACGCGGTCTTCGAGAACGCGTTCAAGGTTCAGTGGGAGATGTTCCTGAAGCACCTCGTGACGGGCGCCCCCTTCAAGTGGGACCTGCTCGAGGCCGCCAAGGGCGTGCAGCTCGCCGAGCTGGGCCTCGAGTCGTGGGAACAGCGCCGCTGGCTGACCGTGCCGGAGCTCGTGCTGTGAGGGTCCGGCTCCCGCGCGCGGACGGAACGTTCTACGAGCACGAGCTTGGGGGCGGCGTCGGCTTCGCGCCGCCCGAGGGCGGCTTCACGTCGCGCGTGGCGTACGCGGCCGCGCACGTGGTGGCCGACCCGTTCGCCGACAACACCCCCGGCCAACGCGCCGCCATCGACTGGGACGCCACCCTCTCCTACCGCCGCCACCTGTGGCGCCACGGCTTCGGGGTGGCCGAGGCCATGGACACGGCCCAGCGCGGCATGGGACTCGACTGGGAGGGCGCCAAGGAGCTCATCCGCCGCGCCACGGCCGAGGCGAAGGTCGCGGGCGGCCTCATCGCCTGCGGCGCGGGCACCGACCACCTGACCCCGGGCCCGGGCGTGGGCCTCGACGACGTCATCGCCGCCTACGAGGAGCAGTGCGAGTTCGTCGAGGCGCAGGGGTCGCGCGTCATCCTGATGGCCAGCCGCGCGCTGGCGGCCTGCGCCGAGGGCCCGGACGACTACACGCGCGTCTACGACCGCGTCCTGTCGCAGGTGGCCGAGCCCGTGATAATCCACTGGCTGGGCGACATGTTCGATCCCGCACTAGCGGGCTACTGGGGTTCTCGCGACCTGGACGCCGCCAGCGAGACGTGCCTCGCCGTCCTGGCCGCGAACGCCGCCAAGGTGGACGGCATCAAGGTGTCGCTCCTGGACGAGCGGCGCGAGGTCGACCTCAGGCGCCGCCTGCCGGCGGGCGTTCGCATGTACACGGGCGACGACTTCAACTACCCGGCGCTCATCGCGGGCGACGAGCACGGCCACAGCGACGCGCTCCTGGGCATCTTCGACGCCATCGCCCCCGCGGCGGCCACCGCCCTCAAGGCGCTCGACGCGGGCGACAGGGAGCGCTACGACGCGGTCCTCGGACCCACGGTGGCGCTCTCGCGCCACATCTTCAAGGCGCCCACCTACTTCTACAAGACGGGCATCGTGTTCCTCGCCTACCTGAACGGCTACCAGGATCACTTCCGCATGGTGGCGGGTCAGGAGTCGGGCCGGTCGCTGCCGCACCTCGCCGAGCTGCTCGTCCTCGCCGACGCGGCCGGGCTCATCGTCGACGGCGAGCTCGCCGCCAGCCGCATGAACGACGTCATGCGCGTGGCCGGCATGGTCGAGGGCTGAGGTGGCGGACGCGGCAGACGCCTTGCGCCGGCTGAGCTTCAACCAGGCCACTATCAACAAGTGGGGCGCGCTGGAGGCCATCGAGGCCTGCGCGCGCCACGGCGTCGGTTGGGTGAGCCTGTGGCGCGAGCCCGTCGCCAAGGACGGGCCGGCCGCCTGTGCCAAGGCGCTCAAGGAGACGGGCCTGCGGGTCTCCAGCCTCTGCCGCGGCGGGTTCTTCCCCGCCGCCACGGCGAGAGAGCGCGAGGAGCGCCTGGCGGAGAACCGCCGCGCCATCGACGAGTGCGCCGAGCTGGGCACCGACGTGCTGGTGCTGGTCTGTGGTGGGCTGCCGGAGGGCAGCCGCGACCTCGACGGCGCCCGGGAGATGGTCCGCGACGGCGTGGCCGCCCTCGTCCCCTACGCCGCCGAGCGCGGGGTCAAGCTCGGCATCGAGCCGCTCCACCCCATGTTCGCCGCCGACCGCAACGTCATCAGCACCCTGACGCTGGCCAACGACATCGCCCTGGGCCTCGCCTCGCCCCAGGTGGGCGTCGTCATCGACGTGTTCCACGTCTGGTGGGACCCCGCCGTCTACCGCGAGATCCGGCGCGCGGCCGACGTGACCCTGGGCTTCCACGTCAACGACTGGCTCGTCGACCCGCCCAGCGTGCTCCACTCGCGCGCCATGATGGGCGACGGCCCCATCGAGCTGCGGCGCCTGCGCCGCGCCGTCGACATGGCCGGTTACGACGGGCCCATCGAGGTCGAGATCTTCAACCGCGACGTCTGGGCCATGGACCCGGACGCCGTGATGACCACCATCAAGGAACGCTTCGTCAGCGAGGTGATGTGACGGAGTGACGGCGGCGGGCGCCCGCCCGACCGGCCGGCAGGAAGGAAGCGGATGTTCCACCTAGGCATCATCAACGACGAGGTCACGCGCGACTTCGAGGAGACGTGCGGGCTCATCGCGAGCTGGGGCCTTAGGCACGTGGAGCTGCGCGTGCTGTGGGGCAAGAACGTGCTGCTGCTGGACGACGCGCAGGTCGAGGAGGCCGCCGCCATAGTCCACCGGCACGGGCTCACCGTCACCGGCATCGCCTCGCCCGTCTTCAAGTCGCCCCTCGACGGCCGACCGCTGGAACGCGAGGCCGACTTCAGCCTGCCCGGCGTGGAGTCGGCGGAGGCGCAGACGGAGCTGCTCACGCGCGCCTGCAAGCTCGCCACGCGCTTCGGCGCGCGCCTGGTGCGCGTGTTCTCCTTCTGGCGCGAACCGTGGACGCCCGAGGTGGACGAGGCGCTCGTTGCGCGCTTCGCCGCGGCGGCGGACGTGGCCAGGCGGCACGACGTGGTTCTCGGCATCGAGAACGAGCCCGTCTGCATCGTCGGCACGGGCCGGGAGCTGGGTCGGCTGCGGGAGCTGCTGGAGGCGCGCCTGACGCCCGAGCAGTACGCGCACGTGGGCCTCCTGTGGGACCCCGGTAACGCCCGCGCCCTCGGCGAGCTTGACGCCTACCCCGGCGGTTTCGCGGCGGTGGCCGGCCCCAAGCTGGTGCACGTGCACGTCAAGGACCTGGTCCCCGTGGAGGGTGGCAGGCCGCGCTTCGTGCCCACCGGCGAGGGGGTCATCGACTACCGCGGCCAGTTCCGGGCGCTCGCGGCCGCCGGCTACCGCGGCAGCGTGGTGCTCGAGCCGCACTACCAGCCGGCGGGCGAGCCCGACGCCGCGTCGGCCCTCACGTGCGTGCGGGCCACGCGCGACATGCTCGCCGAACTGGGTCTCTTGGCCGAAGCCTAGTACCGGCGGCACCGGGCACGAGGCGGCACCGGACCCCCGGCGCCCGGCACTCCCCGCCTCGGACGTCGAACCCGGCCCCTAGCGCCGCCGGATCCCGGCGGCCTCGTAGACGCCGAGCACCACCGCCAGGCTGCGGCGGCCCTCCCGGCCGTCGGCGATGAGCTCCTCCTCGCCGTCCAGCGCCGCCACGAGGTTGGCGACGAGCCTCACGTGCCCGTCGAAGCTCACCTTGCGCGGGTCGCCGGCCGCGCCCGCCTCAACGGCGCGCGCGTCGGTGGCGGGCGGCGGTGCCTCGGGGTCGCGCGGCACGTGCCAGGTGGTCACCGCGTCGCCCGTCATCACGATGCTGCCCTCGCTGCCGTGGAAGCGCAGCTCGTGCGCGAAGCCGGGCGCCGCCGTGGTGGTGCCCGCCACCGTGGCCAGCGCCCCGCCGGGGAAGCGCAGGGTGGCGGCGGCCGTGTCCTCGACCTCCACGCCCCGTACGAGCGTGGCGGCGCTGGCTCCCACGACCTGAGGGTCGCCAAGGCACCAGACGAGCAGGTCGATCAGGTGGATCCCCTGGTTCATCAGCACGCCGCCGCCGTCGCCGTCCCAGGTGCCGCGCCAGTCGGCCTGGGCGTAGTAGGCGTCGGG
>JACFNR010000075.1:4666-6856 GCA_019454765.1 Trueperaceae bacterium
GTGGCCGCGATGGCGCGGCGGTGGTAATCGGCCACCAGCCCGGCGCCCAGGATGCCGAAACCCCAGGGGGCTCCTCGTGCTGTGCGTCGATCGTTCACATGGCAAGCCTACCGTCATGGTCAATCGCGGCGGCCACGATGTGAAGAGCCGCCCAGCGCCGGCCGAGCCCGGTTCCGTATAGTCTTCGCTACCTCATGCCCGGCCGCTAGTCCGAGGAGGACCCAAGGTGAAACGGTTCGTGACTCTCGCCCGCCGCCCCCACGTGCTCGCTGCGCTCCTGGTACTGGTGGCGCTGACCGCCTGCAGCCGGCCCGCCCCGACCGTGGGCTTCGAGACCCTCTCCTACTGGTGGCGGACGACGCCGAGCGTCAAGCTAGCCGGCTACAGCACCCTCACTCTGGAGTTCACCTTCAAGAGCACCGCCCCGAGCGCCGCCGACTTCACGGGCGACGCGGGCGGGAGCGATCCCGCCGACGAGCTGCAGCTCTGGTCGGTGCCGACGGGCGAGGCGCCCGACGTCACGTTCCTCGAGTTCCCGGCCGGCAGCTACCCGCCCGGTTCGAACCTCTCGTGGAAGGTCGTGGTGGACCTAAAGGCCCTGAGCCAGACGGAGACCGGCATCGCCGTCAGGCCGTCTCCCGCCGTCTTCGGCACGATGGGGCCCGACATGCTGGAGTTGGTCAGCGCCAAGGGCACTCTGCACCGCTGACGCCCGCCCACCGCGCCACCCCGGGTTAGGCTCCTCGCGTGGAGCTCCTGACGGCGCCGGAGGCGCGGCGCGTGTTCCTCGCGGCGCAAGGCCTCGCCGGCCGCCGCCGCGGCCCGGCCGGGCAGCGGCAGATGCGGGCCTACGTGCAGCGCCAGGGCGTACTGCAGCTCGACAGCGTGAACGTGCTGGCGCGCGCCCACTACCTGCCGCTCTTCTCCCGCCACGGACCCTACGACCGGGCGGCGTTCGACGACTACCTCTGGTCGTCCGGCGAGACCTTCGAGCACTGGGGTCACGAGGCGTCGGTCATGCCGCGGGCGCTGCTGCCGGCCCTGCGCCACCGCATGGCGGAGCACGAGCGGCGCTGGCACCGCTACTTCGAGGAGCGGGCAGCGCACGACTGGCGCGCGCTGAGCGCGGCCGTGGAGGACGAGCTGCGGGCCAACGGCCCCCTGACGGCCGCCGACCTGGCGCACCTGGAGGAGAACCCGAAGCGCAAGCGCGGCAGCTGGTGGGACTGGAGCAGCACCAAGGAGGCGCTCGAGTACCTGTTCCGTAGCGGCCGCGCGGCCGTGGCGGGCAGACCGAACTTCCAGCGCCTCTACGGCGCGCCGAGCCGGGTGTGGGGCGAGGACGCGGCCATCCCCGGCCTGCCCGCGGCGGAGGCGAGGCAGGCCCTGTTCGAACGGGCGCTCGGCGCCGCAGGGATCGGGACCGTGGCCGACCTCGCCGACCATTTCCGACTCGGCACCAAGGGAGCCGCGCGGCTGGCACGGTCGGCCGTGGAGCGCGGCGTGGCGCGCTGGGCCCAGGTGGAGGGGTGGCGCGAGCCCGCCCTCCTGCACGAGGGCGCGCGGGATCCCGGTAGGGCGACGGGCGCGGCCCTCCTCTCGCCCTTCGACCCCGCCTGCTGGTACCGGGACCGGCTCGAGCGCATGTTCGGCATGGAGTACCGCATCGAGATCTACACGCCCGCACCCAAGCGCAAGTACGGCTACTACACCCTCCCGTTCCTCCTGGGCGACCAGATGGTGGCGCGCGTGGACCTCAAGGCCGACCGCAAGGCGGGCGCGCTCCTGGTCAAGGCGGCGTGGGGCGAGGAGCGGCCCGCGCCTGGTGCCAGGCGCAAGCCGGACGCTCAGGTGGCGGCGGCGCTCGCTGGCGAGCTGCGGCTCCTGGCGGAGTGGCAGGGGCTCGAGCGCGTGGTGGTCGAGCCGGTGGGCACGCTGGCGGCGCGGCTGGCGCGCGAACCGTTACCCTAGCGGCATGACCGAAGGAAGCTTGAGGGTGTGCCTGGCCGGCGCCACCGGCTGGGCCGGGTCGGCGCTGGCCCGGGGGATAGGTGCGGTGCCCGACCTGCGGTTGGTGGCGGCCGTGGCACGCGCGGCGGCGGGCGCGCCCCTGGCGGCCGCCCTGGGCGACGAGCGCCTGACGGCGCCCGTGTTCGCCACCGCCGAGGAGGCGCTGACCGCCGCGCCCTG
>JACFNR010000076.1 GCA_019454765.1 Trueperaceae bacterium
GGCACGTCCGCGGCGGCCGGGGCGGCAGCGGCGCGCGCCACGGCCAGGGCTGCGCCCGCGACCGGTGGGTCCGACCTCGTCTGGGACGACATCGTCGCCATCGAGCCCGCCGGCACCCATCCCGTGTTCGACCTGACAGTGCCCGGCCCGGCGTCGTGGCTGGCCGACGGCGTCGTGATGCACAACTCGGGGGCCATCGAGCAGGACGCCGACCTCGTCATGTTCATCTACCGCGACGAGTACTACGACCCGCACAGCGAGAAGCACGGCATCGCCGAGATCATCGTCGGCAAGCAGCGCAACGGACCCACCGGCAGCCTGGAGCTGCAGTTCCACAACGCGCACGTGCGCTTCAACGACCTCGCGAAGGGGCCGCACTGAACCGGCCGGGCGCCGCCCGCGCGCATGAGGCGTGCGAGAAAGCCCACATCGGCCTCTCAGGGGCCCTTCATGCGCACCCATCGACCAGGACGCGATAACCGGCTCGGACCCGGCCAGGGAGGCGGCCCGTCGGAAGGCATTTTTCACGTGGGGGCGGAAAGGCCCCGTGGTAGACTCCCCCAGATTTGCTAGGAGGAGACGGTATGGCCTCACTACGCGAGCGGATGTCTCGCTTGCTCAGTCCCAAGATCGAGGCAGTCGGGCTCGAGGTGGGGACCAGCGCGCTGAAAGTGGTGGAGCTGCGCGCCGGTAACCCCCCGACGCTGGGCGCCCTCGCCGTGCGGCCGATGCCTCCTGGCCTCGTCACCGAGGACGAGGTCACCGACCCACAGGGGCTGGCAGAGGAGATAAAGGCGCTCTTCCATGAGGCCGGGATACAGCGCCGCTTCACGGTAACGGCCGTCAGCAACCGCCAGGCCATCACGCGTAACATCCACGTTCCGCGCATGACCGTGGCCGAGCTGGACGAGGCGATCCGCTGGGAAGCGGAGCGCTACATCCCTTTCCCGATCGACGAGGTGGTCCTCGACTACTTCGTGCTCGACAACCCTGAGGACGTCGAGGAGGGGGGTCAGCTCGAGGTCGTCATCGCGGCCGCGCGGCTCGACGAGGTGTCGCAGCAGGTCGAGTACCTGAAGCACGCCGGGCTCGAACCGCACGTCATCGACGTGAAGCCGTTCTCGCTGCTGCGCGCGCTGCGCGGGTCGCTCCACGGCGAGCACCTCACGAAGGACACCCTGTCGGGCGAGAACTTCACGGAGGCCAACGAGATCGGGGTTGTGCTCGAGATCGCCGCCAGCACCTCGACCGTCACGCTCGTGCGCGGGCAGCGCGTCCTCATGAACCGCAACATCAACGTGAGCGGCGACGACTTCACCGCCGCGGTGCAGCGCGCCTTCGGGCTCGACTTCGACAGCGCCGAGGACGTGAAGATCGAGTACGGCACCGCCACCATCCCGACCGAGGACGAGGAGGACCTCCTCAACTTCGACGCCAAGCGCGAGCAGTTCTCCCCCTCCCGCGTGTACGACGCGCTGCGCCCCGTGCTGGTCGAGTTGACCACCGAGATCCGGCGCTCGCTCGAGTTCTTCAGGGTGCAGTCGGGCGACGCCACCATCAGCCGCATGGTGGTCACGGGCGGCGGCGCCAAGCTGCGCGGGCTGCCCGAGGCCATCGGCGACGCGCTCGGCATCAAGGTGGAACTCGGCGACCCGTGGCTGAGCGTCACGGTCGACGAGAACCGCTTCGACACGCACTACCTCAGGAAGGTCGGCTCCGAGTTCGCGGTGCCCCTCGGGCTGGCGCTGAGGGGGGTGGCCGGCGTTGATTAACATCAACCTGCTCCCCAAGAACCTCAGGCGCGTGCGCGAACCGGGCTACTGGCACCTCCTCGCCGTGGCCTTCCCGCTGCTGGTCCTCATCGTGGCCGGCATAATGCAGTACTCCGCCATGGCGACCGCCAACAACCTGCAGCGGGAGAAGCTGGCGCGCGAGGACCAGCTCGCCCTGCTGCAACCGTTCCTGCGCGAGCAACGCGACCTGTTGTCGCGCCAGCAGCAACTCAACCAGCTCATCAGCGTGGCGCGCAACGTGCGCGAGAACACGGTCACCTGGACGGGCGAGATCGCGGGCCTGCTCGAGACCCTGCCCGTCGGCGGCGGCACCCGCCCCGACATCGACTTCCGCACCCTCACGATGCAGAGCGTCGTGCCCGCCCGCTCCGACCCGCAACGCTACGAGGGTAAACCCGTCACGGCCGAGATGTCTGTGTCGGGCACCGTCGTGAGCCCGGAGGTCCTCGCCGACTTCATCCGCGCCCTCGAGCGCAGCCCCGACTACGGCGTGGCGTTCCAGAACGCGCAGCGCGACAGCGAGGAGGGGTACTACCAGTACTCCCTCACCGTCGGCGCGTTGGGCGGAGGTCAGCCGTGAGCCGCTCCTTCGACCTCCGGCGCCTCAAGCAGCGCGACTGGGCCATCATCTTCATCGTCGTCTCGCTCCTCGCCGCGGTGGCCTGGTACTTCTACCTCTACTCCCCCACCCAGGACCGCATCGCCCAGCTAGAGTCCGACATCACGCGCCTCGACGCCGACATCCGCCGCGGCGAGGACGCGCGCCGCAACCTCCCGAACCTGCGCCTGGCGGTGGCCGAGCTCGAGGCCGATCGCCGCGAGTTCCTGTCGCAGTTGCCCCGCGAGAGCGACATCGCCGGCCTCATTGACTCCCTGCGCGCCAGCGCGCTCGACTCGGACGTCGTGATGCAGTCGTTCGGCCAAGGGTCGGCGCAGGAGCAGGTGCAGGACGTGAGGTCGATCGGCTTCAACATCACGACCGAAGGCACCTACTCGCAGACGATGGATTACCTCGCTCGCCTGGAGACCATGCAGCGCTTCGCCAAGGTCGGTCAGGTGTCGCTCAACCTGGAGGACAACGCCTCGACCGACCCGCTGCTCAACGCCGCCTTCTCGTTCACCGTCTACGTCTACACGGGTAGCGATCCAGGGGAGCAGTAGGCCATGACCCTTTCGAGAACCGCTCGCATCCTCATCGCCCTGCTGCTCGTGGCCGCCGCCGCCTTCTTCTGGGTGAACTTCTTCAACCAGCCCGAGACGCCGGCGCCGCTCCTGAGCCAGCCCGCCACCGTCCCCGGCGCGGCGGCCGCCGACGCGGCGCGCACCTCCCCCACCACCGCGCCCACCACCGGCGCGGGCGGGGAGGTGGGCTCGAGCCCCACCGTGGAGAGCGCCACGGCGCAGGCCACCGGTACCCCCGCCGCGACCCAACCGGGCGCCGCCGACGTGGCCACGACGACCACCCCGGTCGCCCCCGCCGTCGTGACGCCGCCCACGGTGGTGCTCCGCGACCTGGTCGTCGACGACCTCCCCTTCCTCGTCACCGCGCCACCCAGCCCCGAGGCCCAGGTCGAGGCCGACGCCACCGCCGACCCCACGCGACCGCAAGCCGGGCGCCGCGGCAACATCAACCCGTTCTCCCCCGTGGTGGTGCAGGCGCCACCGGCGCCGCCCGCCCAGGTCGTCGCCGAGGCCGCGCCCAGCCGCGAGCCCGACGTCGTGATCGTCGAGAACGGCACGGGCGGCCCCGCAGGCCCGGCCGACGCCACCCTGGTCGGCACGCCCGGCGCGCCCAGCGCCACGCCGGCCGGGGCCAGCGCCCGCACCGTCGTGCCGCCCGCCCCGCGGCCGCTGGCGCCGGCACCCACGCGCGCCGCCGACCTGCCGCGTCCGCTACCCAGCGGCACCCTCCCCATCACCCCCGACATCCTTCGCGACTCCCGCACCGTCGCCAGCGTCCCGAGCGGCCCCGCCAACCTCGCTGAGGTGGCCGCGGTTCGGGTGCCCGACCAGTCGGCCCCGGCGCCGCTCCCGGCCGTCACGCCTCACGACGAGGCCACGGTCATGGCCGGCCCGGGCGTGCTCGGCCCCGGCCGACCGACTGCCGAATCGGTGACGGCGTCGACCACCAACACCCTGCCACTCGTCGTTGGCGCCGACGCGCTGAGCCGCTACCTGCGCGACAACGACGTGCGCTTCACTGGCACCGCTCTCGGGCCCCTCAGCGTGGGCGTCTTCCGGGCCAAGCAGTACGACCAGCCGGTGGTGCTGACCCTCGGTCAGGCCCTGCCGGACACGGAGATCGTGCTGGCCGACCTGCGCGGTTACGAAGCTAAGTTCTCGCTGGGAAACAACACCCAGGTGCTCTCCTTGGATATCAGGCGGTGAACATGAAGCGGATCCTCATCACTACGCTCCTCGCGGCCCTGGCTCTCGCCTCCGCACAGGGAACGCTCGCGCCGTTGCCGGCGGACGGGCGCTTCGACGCCCCGGTCGAGTTCAGCACCGGCGCGGGCGGCGAGCTCCTCTCGACGATGATCACGGCGCTCGCGAAGGCGATCGACCTGACGGCCGTCACCGACGACGTGCCGGAGAAGACCATCGTCTACGACATCGGCGACCCGAAGCCGTTCCGGCAGGTGTGGAACCTCGTCCTCACGCTCAACGACCTTGACTACGTGCTGCTCGACAACGACATCGTGGTGGTGGGCTCGCCGGCGTCGGTGGCGAGGCTGCGCGCCCCGGCCGCGCCCGAGACCGCCACCGAGACGGCCCCCGCCCCCGCCGACCTGGAGCAGCGCTTCTACCGCGTCAACACGGACCCCGACCAGGTCGTCGAGATCCTCCAGCGCGCCATGCCCGGCCTCGACGCCCAGGCGCTGCCCGGCGTCCACAGCATCATGGTGCTCGCCACCGAGAGCGACCACGACCGCGTGGGGCGCCTCCTCGCCCAGTTCGACACCGCCGCCGAGCAGGTCCACCTCGAGCAGCGCACCTACTTCCTGAGCAACGCCGTGGCGCGGGACCTCGCCGACGTGCTGCAGAAGACCGGCATCGTGACCACCGACGCCGAGGGCAACCCGGGTCAGTCGGTCGACTTCACCGTCGTGGCCGAGCCGCGCGCCAACGCCCTCATCGTGACGGGCACGAACGCCGTGCAGGCGCGCTTCGCCGAGCTCATCCCGCAGCTCGACCAGCGCCGCCAGCAGGTGAACGTCCAGGTGCGCATCCAAGAGGTGGCTCACAGCATCACGTACGACCTCGGCCTCGACATCACGGGCGGCCTCGGCCAGCTCTCGGCGAGCATCCTCGACACCGGCCTGCGCTTCATCTTCGACTCCGCCGCCGCCGTCTCCTCCTTCAACATCGGGGCGGTGCTCGACGCGCTCGAGACGCAGGGCCTGTCGCGCCGCGTCGACGACGGCAACATCACGGTGCTCGACAACCAGACCGGCCACATCCAGTCGGGCGGGACCATCCTCATCTCGCTGCCCGGCGCCAGCGAGAACATCGAGCGCGAGATCCCCTACGGCGTGCAGCTCGAGATCACGCCGCGCGTGGCCAACGACGGCAGCGTCACCCTGGTGATCGACGCCAAGGTCGAGGACCTGCTGTCGGCCGCCAACGACCCGAACTTCGTGCACCTCTCCAACCGCTCCGTGACCTCGACCATCAACCTGGAGCCGGGCCAGACGGCCCTGCTGGGCGGGCTGATGCAGAACCAGTTCAAGCTCACCAAGAAGCGCGTCCCGGTCCTCGGCTACATCCCCATCATCGGCGAGCTGTTCGGCTCGACCACATCGGAGGACGAGACCACCGACCTCCTCCTGATCGTGACCGCTCAGGTCGTCGACTGAC
>JACFNR010000077.1 GCA_019454765.1 Trueperaceae bacterium
CGCTTCGTCGAGAAGCCGAACCTACCGACCGCCAAGGCGTACGTGGCGGGTGGGCGCCACCTGTGGAACGCCGGCATCTTCGTGTGGCGCGTCGGCACGGTTCTGGCTGAGCTCGACAAGCACGACCCCGACCTCATGGTGCCGTTGCGCCGCGCTTTCGCCAGTGGCGAGGTGGCCGAGACCTTCCCTACCCTCAAGAAGATCAGCATCGACTTCGCGCTCATGGAGCGAACCGACAAGGCGCTGGTGGTGCCGGGCAACTTCGTGTGGGACGACATCGGGGATTGGGTGGCGCTGGAGCGGCTGCTCACGCCGCAAGACGGGCCGGGGGGCGCCAACACGGTGGTGGGTCGCCACGTTGGCCTGGACGCGTCGCGCAACATCGTCTACACCGAGGACCCAGACGACGTCATCGTCACGCTCGGCGTGCACGACCTCGTCATCGTGAAGCGTGGCAACGCCGTGCTGCTCGTGCACAAGGACCGCGTCCAGGAGCTGAAGACGCTGCTCGCCGACGAGCGGCTGGCCGCGGTGCTGCAGCGAGACGACTAGCCCCAACGCTGCGGTTCGCTCACGCGCCTAGTACGGCGCGGCCGAACACGTGCTGGCCCGCGGCGTCAGAACACGTCGCTCACACCGGAAACCCGCTCCAGACCGGCCGGTAGCTCGAACGAACCGACGGGTGCGCTCTCAGCATCCACCGACGTCACTATCGTCTCCACCACGGCGTCGGAGCCGGGAGCGTGCATGATGGCTCGCACCGGGAAGCCACCGGTGACGGCCTGACCGTAGTCGGGGCTGCCGGACAACCCGTAGAAGCGCTGCGAGGAGAACGCTCCCTGCAGGAGCTGGAACAGTTCGACGTAAATGGCGACCTGGGAGCAGCCGGTCTCCTCCAGTTCGCGGCCGAGCTCGGGCGCCACCCAGACCTCCTGCATGAGCGCCCACGGCTTGTCGGCGCCACCCTCTTGGTCGTCTGGTCGCCAGTTCACCTCATAGTGCTGAGCGGTGTAACCCGCCACCGACTCTTGGCCCACTTCCTCGACCTGCACGTCCACCGCGTAACGCACCTCGGGATCATCGGGCAACAGGTGCACCGCGATGAAAGTGGCGAGTTCACGTACGAACTCCTCCATGAGTCCGGACCAGTACACGCCTCGCTGCTCGTTGATTAGGGAGATGGTCTGCACGCTGCCCACGCAGGAGGCCAGTACGCGCGTGCCGTCGGGGTTGAGCCTGGCGAGTCGACCACCCTGCAAGTGTAGGAACTCCTCCTGCCCCCCGGTGTTCATCACCACTCGCACCGGCGCCACGCCGGCCAGGGCCTCGCACGGCGCGTCGCCCGCGCCGCGCTCCACGTAGGCCACCCGCACCCCCGCCGCCATGAGCCCATCCACTACCTGCCGAGCGGAGCCGCCTGGGCACAGGTCTAGCGCCGGGTTGTCGTACAGCGTTACCTGCAGCAGGTTAGGTAGTTCCTCCAGGCCGGACAAGTCCTCGAGGGCGTTGCCGTGGAGGGCCAGCTCAGAGAGTTCCGGCAGGCCGTCGAGGCCGGACAAGTTCACCACGCGGTTGTCGCTAACGTTCACGCTCGTCAGGTTCTCGAGGTCAGCCAACGCGGCCAGGCTCACTACCTGGTTGTCGCGCAGCTCCAGGTACCTCAGCGCCTTCAGGTAGGCGAGCGCGCTCACGTCCGTGACGCGGTTATGACTGAGGGTCAGGTCCTCTAGCTGAGTGAGGCTCGCCAGCGGCGTCAGGTCGGAAACGGCGTTGCCGCGCAGGTTCAGGCGCGTGAGGCCCGTTAGCGCCTCGATGCCGGCCAACGACTGGATCGTGTCATCGGCTTCCGGCCATTCGACATACAGCGAGTCGATCAGCTCGACGTCTGCCGCATACAGGGGCCCGTCCGCCTTGAGGGTTTGTCCGCGCACGGCCCGCTCGAGGGCCGGGTCTTCGAAGCGCAGCGGTTCGCCCTCCTGCGCTCGCGCGGTGAGGCTTGCGCCAAGGAGCGCCAGGGCGGCCAGTATGAGCGTTACCAGCTTCGCGCTACGCGCGCTAAGGGTCGTCACGTGGGGGACCTCCTTTGACGAAGTCGGCTGCACGGCAGGAGGGAAGGGCGTTCGTGCGGATTCGTGCTTTTGGGCTGCAACGTGCAGCAGGGACCGTGGGCAGGATAACATCACGCCGCCAACCGGGCGTTCGGCGGCCCGCCTTTGGAACAATGCATGACTACGCCCGTCAGCGACGCGAGGACCGCAGGTGGTCGGCGGGGTTACTGCCCGTGAGTGGTTAGCCGGCCTCCGCCTGTGAGCGCCCGCGAGTAGAGGCCAGCGTAGGCGCGCACCATGGCGTCGACCCCGAACTCCACCGCGCTGGCGGCCGCCGCGGCGCCCAACCGTTGCGCTAGAGCGGGCGAGGTCGCGAGGCCGAGCATGGCTGCGGTCAGGGAGGCGCCGTCACCTTGCGCCACTAGCAGGCCGTTCCGCTCGTGCGTCACCAGTTCTGGCACGCCACCGACCGCAGTGGCGATCACGGGCTTACCGGCCGCCAGCGCCTCCATCACGGACAGCGGGTTGCCCTCGAAATCAGACGCCAGCACGAACGCGTCGGCCGCGGCGAGCACGGCGGGTACGTCGTCGCGCACCCCGAGGAACGTCACCGCGCGGGTGATCCCCAGGGCCGTCGCCTGCGCTTCCAGCGTCTGGCGCAGGGCGCCGTCGCCAACTAGCAGCAGGCGCGCCGCCGGCACCGCCCGCGCCACGCCCGCGAACGCCGCGAGCAGCAGGGCGTGGTTCTTCTGCGGCATGAGACGAGCCACGCAGGCGAACACGAACGCGCTATCGGGGAGACCCGTGGCTCGCCGCCATGCGCTGCGCTGGTCTGCGGCCGCCCGCAGCGGCGCCAAGTCGATGCCGTTCCTGATGACGGGGGCGTCCACGCCGTACATGCGCTTCACGCCGTCCCTGACGGTAGCGGCCACCGCCACTGGTTGCACGCGCCAGCCGAAGAGCAGCCGCGCGGCGCTGCGCCCGGCGCGGTCGGCTTCCTGCTCGACGAGGTTGTGCACCGTGTGGAACGCAGGCACAGTGCGGCTGGCCAGGTAGGCGGGTAGCGCGTACGGCAGCACCGCGAGGTGCGAGTGGAGTACCTGGGGCTCGAACTCACGGACTTCGCGGTGCACGCGCCGGAAGAGCCGCGGGTCGAAGCCGAGACGCTTCCCGAGGTACCGGACCTCCAGCCCGTGCGCGGCCAGTTCGCCCTCGAAGCGCGTGCCGCGCGGGTCGAAGAACGTGACGGCCCGCACCTCGTACCGTTCCGGGTCGAGGTGGAGCATGAGGTTCACGACCATCATCTCCGCCCCGCCCACCCCGAACTCCGGCAGGAGTTGGAGGACGCGCAGGCGCTCGGCGGGAGGCATGCCGCCATTCTGCGGCCTAGACGGGCGCGCGGCCGGTCAATTGCACCGGCCGCGCGCCCGCCCTCGACCGTTAGCCGGCCACGGCGGCCTCCAGCGCCGCGATGTCGATCCTCTTCATCGTCATCATGGCGTCGAACGCGCGCTTGGCGGCGGCGCGGTCCGGGCTCGTCGTCAACTCCAGTAGCCGGCGCGGCGTGATCTGCCACGAGAAGCCCCAGCGGTCCTTGCACCAACCGCAGGCGCTCTCGGTGCCGCCGTTACCCACGATGGCGTCCCAGTAGCGGTCGGTCTCGGCCTGGTCGGCGGTTGGCACCATGAAGCTGACCGCCTCGTTGGGCCTGAACTCCGGTCCGCCGTTGAGGCCGACGAACTTCTGGCCCAGCACGGTGAACTCGACGGTCAGGCCCGTGCCGGCCTTGCCGCCAGGGTAGTCGCCGGGGGCGGTGTTCTCGTGGCCGAGGTGGCTGTTCGGGAACGTCGCCGTGTAGAACTCGGCCGCGCTGCGTGCTTCGCCGTGGTCGAACCACAAGCAGGTCACTAGCTCTGTCATCGCGAGTTCTCCCTTCACGCTGCGCAGCGGCCGGCCTAGAACAGGTCGCTCACCTGGACGGGCGCCTGCGGCTCGACGTAGGCGGTGTCCATCTGCGCCAACTGCAGTTTGCCCGATACGTCGTCGTTCACGCCGTGCCAATACGTGTAGCTGTCGATCACCCAGATGCCGCTCTCGCGCGTGCCGTTGCCGCTCGCCTTCACGCCGCCGAACGGCATGTGCGCCTCGGCGCCGTTGGTGGTGTTGTTGATGCTGGTCATGCCCGCCTGGACGTTGTCCTTGTAGGCGTACACCCACTCGCGGTCGTTGGTGTAGATGCTGCTGGAGAGGCCGTAGTCGACGGCGTTGGCCGTGGCGATCGCCTCGTCGATGCCGTCCACCTTCACGAGGTTGATGGTGGGACCGAAGATCTCCTCCTGGAAGAGCTTCATGCCGGGCTTGACGCCCTCCCAGACCGTGGGCCACCCGTAGATCCCCTTGGTCGGGTCGCCCACGAAGCCGCTCGGCTTCGACTCGGGCGTGATGCGGCCCTTGCCGTACAGGAGGGTGGCGCCGTCCGCCTCGCCCCACGCGTACTGCTGCTGCCAACGCTCGAAGAAGCGCTCGTTGATGAAGGGCCCGTAGAGCACGTCCTCCGTCTCTAGGGGGTCGCCTATGCGGATCGCCTTCACGGCGGCCAGGAAGCGCTCCTTGAACTCGTCGTAGACGGGCGCGTCGACTATGACGTTGCCCGCGCTGGTGCAGCGCTGCCCGCCCGTGGCGAAGGCCGAGAAGATGGCGCCCTGCACCGCGTTGTCGAGGTCGGCGTCGCGCATGACCACGAGGGGGTTCTTGCCGCCCAGCTCGAGCGTCGGGTGCTGCAGGTTGCGACCAGCCACCTCGCCCACGTGGCGGCCGACGGCGCTGGAGCCGGTGAACGCCATCTTGTCGATGAGGCCGTCGTCCATCAGCTCGATCATGTACTGACCGGCCGCGTCCTTGCCGCCGCCGAACACGACGTTGAAGACGCCCGACGGTAGGCCCGCGCCCAGCAGGATCTTGGCGAAGGCGTACGAGCAGGCGGGCACGTCCTCGGACGGCTTCCACACCACCGTGTTGCCCGTGAGGAGCGCCGGCACGATCTTCCAGCTCGGCACGGCCACGGGGAAGTTGCCGGCGGTGACGATGCCCACGACGCCGAGGGGGCGCCGGTACGTGGTCAGGTCCTTGTTGGGCATCTCGCTCGGCACGCTCTGCCCGTAGAGGCGCCGACCCTCGCTCTGGAAGAAGTAGCAGGTGTCGATGGCCTCCTGCACGTCGCC
This sequence comes from Trueperaceae bacterium, assembly GCA_019454765.1. Taxonomy (NCBI): domain Bacteria; kingdom Thermotogati; phylum Deinococcota; class Deinococci; order Trueperales; family Trueperaceae; species Trueperaceae bacterium. Next base: position 5,270 of record JACFNR010000077.1, read on the forward strand.
GCGGGCCTCCTTGAGGGTCTTGCCCATCTCGCGGGTGATGAGGCGCGCCAGCGCCTCCTTCTCACGCTCGATCGCCTGGCCCACCAGTCCGATGACCTGACCGCGGATGGGTGCGGGCGTCTTGGCCCAGCCGCGCGCGGCGGCCCTGGCGGCGCGCGCCGCCTCCTGCACCTGCGCCTTGGTGGCCTCGTAGAACGTGCCGAGCAGGTCGCTCGTGTTGCTCGAGTTGCGGCTCTCGAAGGTCCGCTCGCCCCGGACCTCCTTCCCGCCGTAGAGGTGGGGGTAGGTTCTCGTGTTGCTCATGGGG
>JACFNR010000078.1 GCA_019454765.1 Trueperaceae bacterium
CCGAGCCGGTCAGCCCGAACCTCACGGGCCAGGTGCAACGCCGCCGCGTCGAGACCCTCGGGCGGCGCCTGCTCACCGTCAGCCGCGTGGAGGACCTCACGCCCAACTACCGCCGCGTCCACCTGGTGGGCCCGGACCTCGACGCGGGCTTCCCCTACGTCCGCCTCGCGGTGGGCGACCACGTCAAGGTGCTGTTCCCGCAGCCGGGCAGCAAGGACGTGACGTTGCCCGAACCCGGCAGGCCCGTCCGCGAGACTGCCGAGGGCGCGCCAAGGCCTGCCATGCGAGACTTCACCGTGAGGGGCTGGGACGAGGCCAGGCGCGAGCTGGTTCTCGAGTTCGTGCTGCACGGCAGCGCGGCCGACGGCTCCGCCGGCGTGGCCTCCAGTTGGGCGCGCAACGCCCGGGTGGGCGACCGCCTGGGCGTCCTGGGGCCGCGCGGCAACAGCGTCTACCCGGAGAACTACGCCTGGTACCTGCTGGCCGGCGACGAGACGGCGCTGCCCGCCCTGGGCCGCCTCGTTGAGGAACTGCCGGAGGGCGCGCGGGCGCACGTGGTGATAGAGGCGGCCGACGAGCGCGAGAAGCGCACCATCACGGAGCGCCCGGGCTTCGAGGTCACGTGGGCCGTGCGGGGCAACGGCGGCGCCGGCGCCCTCGCCAACGCGGTGCGGGCGGTGCCGCTACCTAAGCACGACGACTGGTTCGCCTTCGCCGCGGGCGAGGTGAGCGCCATGAAGGCCGTCAGGGACTACCTGAGGCTCGAGATCGGCCTCCCGGCGCAACGCGTTAGCGTCGACGGCTACTGGAAGCGCGGCGTGGCGGACCTCGACCACCACGCCATCGACTTGGACAAGGGCTGAAGTTCGCCGTCCTCCACGACCGCCGGGGCCGACGCGCCCCCCGTTGACAACGCCTGTTGCAAGAACGTATCTTCTTACAACAGAACGTGTACACGGGTCGGGTCGCGCCGGGGCGGGCGGCTCATCACCCACCGCCCCCGCGGTGGTCGAAGGAGGACGGCATGCACCGAGCGAGATGGCTGTTGGTGGCGTTCGCCGCGCTGGCTTTGAGCGCGGCCGGCGCCGAGAAACTGACGTTCGTACTGGACGTCACCGAGAACCGCAGCGACGAGGGCCAGGCCATCGTCGCGCAACTCCAGGCCATAGGCATCGACGCCTCGCTGCGCGTCTGGCAGTCCAGCGTTCTCAAGGACGAGATGATCGCCGGCAACCGCACGGCCTCCACCAGCGACTGGGGTAGCGCCTACTTCGATCCGTTTGACCTGGCCATACCCAAGCTCCGCACGAAGGACCGCGGCAACTACTCCTTCTACTCGAACGCCGACGTCGACGAGGCGTTCCGGGTCGCCTCCACCTCCATCGACGACGAGACGCGCGCCGCCGCCTACAAGCGCGCCCAGCGCGCCATCTACGCCGACGCCGCCCTCGGCTTCGGTTACGTGCTGCAGAACATCGAGGCGGCGTCCGACGCCGTCAAGGGCTGGGAACCCGCCGCCGACAACAGCGAGAACATGCACAAGGTGTCGGTCGACGGTTCCGACACGCTCGTCCTCGCCATGCGCACGAACGCGCTCGTAACGTTCGACCCGGCCATGTACCGCGACCGCGAGACCGAGGCCGTGCTCCGCAACATCTTCGACGCGCTCACCATCCCCACGGCGCAGGGCCAGATCCAGCCGCACCTCGCCACCGCCTGGCGCGTCGTCGACCCGCTGACCTACGAGTTCGACCTGCGCGACGGCGTGACCTTCAGTAACGGCGAGGTCCTCGACGCCGACGACGTGGTGTTCACGTTCGGCCGCATCCTCACCGAGGGGGCCGTGGGCGGCCAGACGAGCCCCCGCGCCGGCCTGCTCGGCCCCATCGACCACGTCGAGAAGGTCGACGCCCACACGGTGCGCTTCCACTACAAGGAGACGTTCCCGCAGGAACTCGTCCTGCAGGCGTTGAGTCACTTCCAGATCGTCCCACAGGAGTACGTGACCGAGGTCGGGGACGCCGCCTTCGCCAAGGCCCCCATCGGTTCCGGCCCGTTCGTGTACGCCCGCGGCGCCCTCGACGCGCAGGTCGTGTTGGAGGCCAACCAGGGCCACTGGAACGGCGCGCCCAAGCTGAAGAGCGTCGTGTTCCAGATGATGCCAGAACCAAGCACCCGCATCGCGGCCCTCCTTGCGGGCGAGGTCCACGTCATCCAGGCCGTGCCGCCCGACCTCGTCGAGCGCCTGCAGGGCGTGCCGGGCGTCGGCGTCCACACGGCCCTGGGCACCCGCTCGTACCAGATCGAGCTCAACAACGCCACCGCTCCGTTCAACGACACGCGCGTGCGGCAGGCGTTCAACTACGCCATCGACTGGAACAGCATCCTGAGCAACATCTACTTGGGCTACGGCGACAGGCTCTCCACCGTCTTCCTCCCCAGCGGCTTCGGCTTCGACTCCGACCTGGCCCCCTATCCGTACGACCCGGAGAAGGCCAAGCAGCTCCTGCGCGAAGCCGGCTACGACACGAACTGAGGCTCCTATCCTGAGGAGCGCGGCGCGGGGGCTGGCCCCCCTCGCGACCGGTCGACCCACCCAGTGACCCACGCCGCGGAGCCGGAAGCTTGGCTCCGCGGCTGCCACCTCGGGACCGCGCCAGGCCCTGGGAACGAGAACGCCGCGGCCGCGAGGTCGGGCGGCGACCGCAGGTAGACGGATGCGACTGACGAAGCTACTCGAACGCGTTCTCTCGGCCATACCCGTCGCGCTCGGCGTGGCGGTGCTGGCGTTCATGTTCCTGCGCTTCCTGCCGGGGGACCCCGTCGAGATCATGCTGGGCGAGTCCAACGTCACGCAGCAGCAGATCGACGTGCTGCGCAGCCAGCTCCACCTCGACAAGCCCCTCCTCGCTCAGCTCGGGCTGTTCTTCCAGGGGCTCTTCAGGGGCGACCTCGGCGTCAGCTTCGTCAAGCACGTGCCCGTCGCGGAGCTGATCCGCGACACCCTGCCCGCCACCATCGAACTGACGATCGCCACGATGATCGTGGCCATCCTCATCGCCCTGCCCGTGGGCATCATCAGCTCGGTCCGGGCCGGCTCGTGGCTGGACCGCACCGTGCTCTCGGGCGCGCTGGTGGGCGTCAGCATGCCGGCCTTCTGGTTCGGGCTGCTGCTCATCCTCCTCTTCTCGGTGGAGCTCAAGCTCCTGCCCACGTCGGGGCGGATAGCGGCGACGCTCGTGGTCGACAGGGTGACGGGCTTCATGCTCATCGACACCCTCCTCGTCAAGGACCCGCGGGCGTTCCTGGCGGCGCTCAAGCACCTGGTGCTGCCCGCCCTGACGCTCGGCGTGGTCTTCGCGGCCGTTCTCGCGCGCGTGGTGCGCGCCTCCATGATCGAGATCCTCGGCAAGGAGTTCATCACCTCGGCCCGCGCCAAGGGGGCCAGCGAGTGGGCCGTCATCATCAAGCACGCGCTGCGGAACGCGCTCATCCCCGCCATCACCGTCACGGGCCTGCAGTTCGGCGAGCTCCTGGGCGGCAACATGATCGTGGAGACGATCTTCGCCTGGCCCGGCGTGGGGCGCCTCGTCGTCAGCTCGATCTTCGCGCGGGACTACGTGGTGGTGCAGGCGGCGGTCATGCTGTACGCGCTCACCTACGTCGCGGCCAACCTCGTCGTGGACGCGCTCTACACCATCCTCAACCCCAAGATCACGCTATGACGGCCTCGCGTCGGCGCCCTGGCCTCATCGCACTGGCGCGCAAGGTCGTCGCCACGCCGCTTGGGGCGCTGAGCGTCGGCGTCATCGTCGTCTACGTGATGCTCGCTGCGTTCGCGCCACTGGTCGCCCCGTACGCCCCCGACGCCACGGCGCTCGGCCAGCGCCTCAAGCCTCCTTCCGCGCAGCACTGGTTCGGCACCGACTCCCTCGGGCGCGACATCCTCTCGCGCACCCTCTACGGCGCCCGCGTGAGCCTGCTCATCGGCATCATCACCGTGACCATCACCGCCGTGTTCGGCACGGTGCTTGGGGCGCTCGGCGGGTTCTTCCGTGGCGCCTTCGACGCCGTCACCGGCCGCTTCACCGAGTTGCTGCTCGCCTTCCCGTACCTGATATTCGCCATCGGCATGATGGCGTTCCTTGGTCCCGGGTTCTTCAACCTGGTGCTGGCGCTGTCGCTCAAGGGGTGGGTCGAGTTCTATCGGCTGGCACGCGGGCAGACGCTCGACCAAGCATCGCAGGAGTACGTGGAGGCGGCGCGGGCGCTGGGGCAACGCCGCGGCCGCTCGCTCTTCCGCGAGGTCATCCCGAACATCCTCCCCGCCATCGTCGTGCTCGCCACGCTCCGCGTCGGCTACTTCATGGTGCTGGAAGCGTCGCTGAGCTTCCTGGGCGTGGGCATCCCGCCCAACATCCCCGCCTGGGGTTCGATGATCGCCGAGGGGCGCGGGGTTCTCTTCATCGCCTGGTGGGTGAGCACCATCCCCGGGGTGGCGCTGCTCGTCCTCGTCCTCGCCATCAACCTCCTGGGCGAGCGCCTGCAGGAGATCTACGATCCCAAGAGCGCGCTACGCCGGCGCGCGCGGCGCGCCCCCCGAACGGCCGTCGCCGGCGCCGGTCAGGGCGGCGAGAGCCAGCCGACGGAACCCGAGGTGGAACCAGCATGAGTCAGGGCGCCCCCGTGGTGGGCATCACCGTGCACGCGGCCGAGCTGCCGTCCAAGGACGGCTACCCCGACTGGCGCTACTCCGTCTCCGCGCGCTACGCGGCGGCCGTGGCGGAGGCGGGCGGCGTCCCCCTGCTCGTACCCACCCACCCGGCGGCGGCCGGCCAGGTGGACGCGGTGCTCGGCGCGCTGAGCGCCCTGCTGGTGAGCGGCGGCGGCAGCATCCCGGGTCAGTACTTCCTCGACAACCCCGACCCCACCCTGCGGCAGACGAACCCGCCCCGCTTCGACCTCGAGGTCGAGCTGGTGCGAGCCGCCTGGGCCAGGGGCATGCCGCTGCTGGGCATCTGCCGCGGCCACCAGACGATCAGCGAGGCGCTGGGCGGCGCGCCCGTCCTCAACCTCGGCCAGGTGCCCGGCAGCCGCAACCACTACCAGACCGAGGCCCACACGGTGAGCACGCACACCGCCGAGGTGACCCCCGGCACGCGCCTGGCCGGCTGGGTCGGCACGCACCTGCGCGTCAACAGCTTCCACCGCCAGGTGGTGGTGGAGCCGCCCGCCGGCTGGGTGGTCAGCGC
>JACFNR010000079.1 GCA_019454765.1 Trueperaceae bacterium
TCATCGGCCCTCCCCGAGCGCCGCGGGCGCGCCCCCTGGCGCGCCTGGTGACGCCCCCAGCAGCGCCACGGCCGTGAGCGCCACCGGCGCAGTCTCCGCCCGCAGGATCAGCGGACCGAGGTTCGCCGCGACCGCGCCGCGCTCCAGCAGCGCCGTCACCTCGGCCGGCGCCAGACCCCCCTCCGGGCCGCTGATCAGGGTCAGCGGGCTCGGCGCGGACGCCGCTGCGGCGCTGTCACCGAGGACGCCCGCCGCGGGCCTGCCGGCCCGCGGGTCGGCCACCACGGCGCGCCCCTCCCACGCCAACTCGTCGATGGCCACCGGGCCGGTCACGCTCGGCACGCGCGCGCGTCCGCACTGCCGCGACGCCTCCTCCGCCACCCGCGCCAGCCGCTGCAGCTTGGCGGGCGACAGGGCGGTCACGTCGGCGTGGCGGGTGACCAGCAGCACGAAGGCGGCGGCGCCCAGCTCGGTGCACTGCCGCACGACGTCGGCGAGCTTGTCGCCCTTGAGGAGCGCCACGGCGACCGTCACCTCCCGCGTCGGTTCGGCCTCGCTCGGCCGGGCCGGCGCCAGCTCGAGCAGCACCCCGTCGCGGTCGACGCCCGCCACCGTCCCCGCGGCAACGTTGCCGAGGCCGTCGAACGCCTCGACCTCGGCGCCGACCTTGAGCCTGAGCACGTCGCGCAGGTGGTGCGCCTCCGCCCCCCTGAGCGTGACCCGCTCGGCGAGGGGGGCGGGCACGCGGACGCGGTTCAGCCGCAAGGGGCGCCCGCGCGCTCGAACTCGAGCAGGAGCCACTCGCCGTCGCGTTCCTCCCCCGCGGGCGTCAGGCAGCGCGGCGCAGCGCCGACGACGACGTCGCGCCGGTCCGCCAGTATGCCGGTGAGGAGGAGGCGCCCGCCCACCACGAGGCGGCGCGCGTACTGGGGGAACAGGTCGCGGTGCAGCTCGGCGTAGAGGTTGGCCACGATCACGTCGAAGCGGCCGGGCAGGCCCTTGGTGGCGAGGCTCCCGGCCGCGAAGCGCGCGCGGGAGCGGTTGCGGCGGGCGTTGGCGCGCGCCACGGCCACGGTGCTCGCGTCGACGTCGACGCCAAGCGCCCGTTCGGCACCCAACCTGTCGGCCGCGATGGCGAGGAGCCCGCTGCCGCTCCCCACGTCGAGCACCGAGCGACCGGCGAGGTCGAGCCGCGAGAGCGCCGCCAGCGCCAGGCCGGTGGTCTCGTGGTGACCCGTCCCGAAGGCCGCACCCGGGTCGAGCCACAGCACGGTCTGGCCGGCGGCCAGCTCGACGCGCGCGTGGCTCGGCGCCACCACCAGGTGACCGAACGTCACGGGCCCGAGCCCGGCCTGGTAGCGCGCCACGTAGTCGACGGCGGGCACCTCGCTCCAGGTGCCCGCGACGGGAAGGTCCACCTCGGCCTCGAAGTAGGCGATGACGGCCACCCCCTCGAGGTCGTCGTCCTCTTGCACCCCGAGGCAGCCGAGGTCCCAGAGCGCCGCCAGCTCGGGCGACTCGCCGCTCAGCCCCGCGATCCTGACGGCCTTCAAGCGACCACCTTGGGCGGCGTCAGGCGCGCGTCGCGCGTGACGATCTCGAAGCCGAGGCGTTCGCCCTCCAGCAGGTAGAACTCGATGTCGGCGGAGCGGGTGCCGCTGCCGAGGCTGCGGCGCGAGTGATCGCCGGTGGCGGTGAGGATCATCGTCTCGGCGAGGCAGGCGGGCACGTTGCCGTCGCCGAAGCGCAGGTCGATGCGGCTATGCATGCTGCCGGGCGGCCGCACCACGCCGCCGGGCACGAGCTCGACGCCGGGCACCTCGCGCACGCTGTCGTCCACGTCGGCCGGGCGACCGAGGTCGTAGACCCAGGCGCCCGGCTTCACGTGGTGCGCGAAGATGACCGGGTCCGGGTCGGAGGTGGCAGTGAAGATGAGGTCGGAGCCCGCCACCGCGTCGACGTCCGTGGTGGCCAGGAAGCGCGTGCGCGGGTACTTCTTGCGCAGGCTCTCCGCCGAGCGGTTGAGGCGCTCGCGGTCGCGGCCGACGAGCACCACCTCGCCGACCTCCGGCGCGATCATGCGCGCCACGCCGAAGGCGACCACGCCGTTGGCGCCCACCACGGCGGCGCTGGCCGTCTTGAGGCTGCCGCCCTGCGCCTTGAAGCGCCTGAGAAGCCCGGGCACAGCGGCCTTCACGGTGGCCGCCGTGTAGGCGCCGCCGTTGGTGACGACGATCTCGGGCACGGCCTCCTGCACGGCGGCGCCCTTGTCGCCCACCGTCGACCAGAACGCGCCCAGCCCCACCACCTCGGCGCCGAGCCGGTGCGCGAAGCGCGCCCCCTGGATGGCAATGCGCAGCGCGTCGTCGGGGTTGGTGCGGAACTGGTCGGGGAGGAGCGGCGCGGAGATGAGGAGCACGCGCAGCTTGCGCCCGTCGGCCAACTCGATCCCCTCGATGACGCCGTGGAACTGCGGCCGGATGTTGAGGAAGAGCCGCTTCAGCCACCGCTCCGGCAGGATGCCGGGGCGCACGAGCGTCTCGACCACCCACCTGAGCCAGCGGCTCGAGCGCGGTTGCCACACGTCGTCGTACGTGAGGGGGTGCACCATGAAGGCGCACAGCACGGTGTTGGGATCGAGGCCCCGCACGGGCGGCGGGGCGCCGAGGCGCGCCTCCGTGCCGTCGTTGATGCGGTTGATGGCCTGCCGGTGCCGCCACGCGACCAGCGCTGCCGTTACGAGCGTGGTGAGGCTCGGCGCCAGGCCGACCAGGCCGTAGGCGGCGGCTATCAGGCCCATGCCCGCCAGGGCGGCGAGACCGGCCACGCTGGCGAGCGCCACGTAGCCGCTCAGGGCGAGCACCACGGCGTAGACGGCCACGGCGGCGGCGGGCAGCCAGAACGGCAGCGCACCGAGGCCGAAGAGGGCGGCGAGCGCCCCCACCACCACGCCGTTGCCCCGCCCGCGCGGCACGGCCGCGAGGCGCCTGACGGGCAGGGGGTGCAGGTGACCGAAGAGCACGCCGAGGAAGGCGGCGCCGGCGGCGGCGGCGAGGTCGAGGGGCGCGACGGCGAAGAGGCTCGTGAAGCTCCCCAGCCCCGTGAGCGACCACGGCGTCTCGACGCGCAGGCCGAGCACGGGGTCGAGCATCAGGCTGGTGGCGCCGCTGGCGGCCACCATGGCGAGCGCGCCCAGCATGACCCCGAGGGCCCCCTTGAGCACGTCGAGCACGAACGAGCTGACCGCCACCCACGGGCCGACGAGCTTGTAGACGTTCTCGACCCCGAGCAGGTGCGGGTTGACGTCACGCGGGTCGAACCCGGAGGCCGCCTGCACCAACCAGGCGCCCAGCGGCAGCGAACCCACCACGTAGGCGACTAACAGCGGCAGCACCCAGGTCGTCAGGAGCACCATCAGGCCGTCATTCTACCCGCCCGCCGACCGGCGAAGACCCCGCGGCGGCGGCCGGCCAGGGAGCGGACCGCGGGTAAGATGCCAGGCGTGGAGACCCGCACGCCCCCGCACAACATCGAGGCCGAACAGAGCGTCCTGGGCAGCATCCTGCTCGACAACGAGGTGTACGGGAACCTCGAGGGCACGCTCACGGCGGAGCAGTTCTACAAGGAGGCGCACCGTAAGGTCTTCAGGGCCATGGAGCGCCTGCACCGCCGCGGCGAGCCGATGGACCTGGTTACCCTCACGGAGGAGCTGCGCCAGGCGGGCGACCTCGAGGGGGTCGGCAGCGTCGCCTACCTGGTGGGCCTGGTCGACTCGGTGCCCACGGCCGCTTACGCGGAGAGCTACGCGCGCATCGTGCACGAGAAGGCCACCCTGCGCGACCTCATCGGGGCGGGCGGGCGCATCATGCAGGCGGCCTTCGACCAGTCCGGCCCGCTCGAGGAGGTGCTGGACGCCGCCGAGAAGGCCGTGTTCGACCTCACCACCCGCAAGCGCCGCTCGAACTTCGAGGGCATGCGCACGCTCGTGACGCAGACGTTCCAGGAGATCAACGAGCGTTTCGCCAACCCCAACCCGGTGTCCGGGCTGAGGGTGGGCTTCAAGGAGCTCGACAGCATGACGGGCGGCCTGCAACCCGCCAGCCTCAACGTCCTCGCGGCGCGCCCCTCGATGGGCAAGACGGCGCTCGCCCTGACCATCGGCCTCAACGCCGCCCTCAAGGAGGGCGCCGCCGTCGGCATCTTCTCGCTCGAGATGTCGGCCGTGCAGCTGGTGCAGCGCATGCTCTGCGCCGAGGCGCGCGTCGACATGACGCGCGTGCGCTCCGGCAACCTCAACGACCGCGACTTCCAGCGCCTGGCCGACACGGCGGGGCGGATGTCGGAGGCGCGCATGTTCATCGACGACCACTCCGACATGACCGTCATGGAGCTCCGCTCGCGCGCCCGCCGCCTGCAGGCGGAGCACGGGCTCGACCTGCTCGTCATCGACTACCTGCAGCTCATGTCGGGAAGCGCGCGCAGCACGAGCGAGAACCGGCAGCAGGAGATCTCGGCCATCTCGCGCGGGCTCAAGGGCCTGGCGCGCGAGCTCGACGTGCCCGTCCTGGTCCTCTCCCAGCTGTCGCGGGCCGTGGAGTCGCGGCCCAACAAGAGGCCGATGCTCTCCGACCTGCGCGAGTGCGTCACCGGCGACACCCTCGTCAACCTGGCCGACGGGCGGCTCGTGCCCATAGCCGACCTGGTCGGGCACGCCCCCGAGGTCCTGGCCATGGACGGAGCGGAGCGGATCGTGGCGGCGAGGAGCGAGACGGTGTGGCGCGTGGGCGAGCGCCCCGTGTTCGCCGTCCGCCTCGCCAGCGGCCGCACCCGGCGCACCACGGCCGAGCACCTCTGGTACGCGGCCGGCGGCTGGACGCCGCTGGCCCGTCTGGCGCCCGGCGCCCGCGTCGCCCGCGCCGGCAGGCTGCCCGAGGCGCCGACCTCGAGCGGTGTGGCCCAGCGGACGCGCGCCGCCGTGGGCGCGTCCGCGGCGGCCGTAGCGGCAGCGGCGCGCCCGGCGGCAGCGGCGCGCCC
>JACFNR010000080.1 GCA_019454765.1 Trueperaceae bacterium
AGCGGCGCCTGGGCGTGAAGCGCGTGTTCGACCTATCGGCCACGCCCTTCTTCCTGAGCGGCTCCGGTTACGCGGAGGGCACGCTCTTCCCGTGGGTGATGAGCGACTTCTCGCTCATGGACGCCATCGAGTGCGGCATCGTGAAGCTGCCGCGCGTGCCCGTGGCCGACAACATCCCCGGCAACGAGATGCCCATGTACCGCGAGCTGTGGAAACACATCGGCAAGCAGATGCCGAAACGCGGCCGGGGTGCCGGTCGGGCCGCGGACCCGAGGAAGCTGCCCGCGCCCTTATACACGGCGCTCGAGGCGCTCTACGGCCACTACGAGCTGGTCGACCAGGCGTGGCGCAAGGCGCGCATATCGGTGCCGCCGTGCTTCATCATCGTGTGCAACAACACGACCACCTCCAAGGCGGTGTTCGACTACGTGGCCGGCTACCACCGGCAGCGTGACGACGGGGCCGAGGAGTTCATCAAGGCGGCGCTGCCGCTGTTCAGCAACTTCGACACGCTCGGCAACCCCTACGCACGCCCGCCCACGCTGCTCATCGACAGCAGCCAACTCGAGTCGGGCGAGGCGCTCGACCCCGACTTCCGGGACGCGGCGGCCGACGAGATCGAGGCGTTCAAGCGCGAGCTCGTGCAGCGGACGGGTGACGTTCGAGCGGGCGAGAACCTGTCTGACCAGGACCTGCTGCGGCAGGTGCTCAACACGGTGGGCAAGGCCGGCGAGCTGGGCGCCGACGTGCGCTGCGTGGTCTCAGTGGCCATGCTCACCGAGGGTTGGGACGCCAACACCGTCACGCACGTCCTGGGCGTGCGGGCCTTCGGGACGCAGCTGCTCTGCGAGCAGGTGGTGGGCCGCGCGCTGAGGCGCCAGTCTTACGAGCTGAACGCCAACGGTCTGTTCGACGTGGAGTACGCCGACGTGCTGGGCATACCCTTCGACTTCACGGCCAAGCCCGTGGTGGCCCCTCCCAAGGCGCCGCGTGAGACGGTGCGCGTCCACGCCGTGCGCCCGGAGCGCGACGCGCTCGAGATCACCTTCCCACGCATCCAGGGTTACCGCGTGGAGCTCCCGAACGACGTGCTCACGGCACGCTTCGACGAGGACTCGACCCTGCGCCTCACCCCCGAGCTCGTCGGGGCCACCCAGACGATCAGCTCCGGCATCATCGGCAAGAGCGTTCAGCTCGACCTCAAGCACCTCGAGAAGACGCGCGAGTCCACCCTCATCATGGAGCTGACCAGCTACCTGCTGGAGCGGTGGCGGGACCCGGACGAGGCGCCGCGCGCCAACCTCTACCCGCAGCTCAGCAAGATCGTGAAGCGTTGGCTCAAGGAGCACCTGGAGTGCGTGGGTGGCACGACGCCCACACAGGTGCTCTACCGCACCATCGCCGACATGGCGTGCGACAGGATGATGCAGGCCATCGTCCGCTCGCCGGGCGGCGCCAAGCGCGTGCTCGCCATTCCCGACCCGTTCGAGCCGCGCGGCAGCACGTCGTACGTGAACTTCACGACCAGCAAGGCGGAGCGGTGGGAGACGTCGCCCCTACGCTCGCACGTGAACTGGGCCGTGCTCGACAGCGACTGGGAGGGCGAGTTCTGCCGCGCCGTGGAGCAGCACCCGCAGGTGCTCGCCTACGTGAAGAACCACGGCCTCGGCTTCGAGGTGCCTTACCTGCACCAGGGCCAGCGGCACCTGTACCGGCCCGATTTCATCGTCCAGCTGGACGATGGCCGCGGCCGAGACGACCCGCTGAACCTGGTCGTGGAGGTGAAGGGCTACCGAGGCGAGGACGCCAAGGACAAGAAGAGCACCATGCTCACGCACTGGGTCCCCGGGGTGAACGCCCTCGAGAGCTTCGGCCGGTGGGACTTCGTGGAGCTCACCGACGTGTGGACCATGGGAACGGATCTCGATGCCAAGGTGGCGGAGTTGCTAGGAGAAGTGCTCAGCGCCGGTAGGCGGGAGCCCTAGGGGTGGGTGAGGCGATGACGCGACAGCGACTACCCTGCTGGCAGCGCGTTCCTGCCGCCGGCTCGGATCGGTGGAGGACATATGGCTAGGAAGCGCACCGTCAAGCAGGGGAAGGAGGTCGCGGCCCTGACGCACGACGAGGCGACCCGCACGAACATCCCGTCGGCCGAGCACCAATCGGTGTTGACGCAGGAGCAAGCGCGACCAGTGAGCGTGCGCTTCGAGCGCGGCGCGGGCGGCCTGGATCGCGAGAAGGAAGCGCGCGACCGCGACCTCGACCCGCAACTCGTGTGGCGCGGCAAGGACCAGGCCGACTGGCACGACCTCGTGGTGGCCGCACCGCCCCTGTACATCCAGGAGAAGGTCCACCCGAAGGTGTTGATAGACGACCTCAGGCGCCAGACGCAAGAGGCCGAGGAGTCCGCTTCCGAGCAGCCTTCCCTGTTCGCCGATTTCGGCGGCTTCCCCGAGGGGGCCGAACGCACCGATTTCTACCAGCACGAGGGCCGCTGGCAGAACCGCATGATCCTGGGAGACAGCCTGGCCGTCATGGCGTCGCTGGCCGAGCGCGAGGGCCTACGCGGCAAGGTCCAGTGCATCTACATCGACCCACCCTACGGCATCAAGTTCAACAGCAACTTCCAGTGGTCGACCACCAGCCGCGACGTCAAGGACGGCAACGCCGCCCACATCACCCGCGAACCCGAACAGGTCAAGGCGTTCAGGGACACGTGGCGTGACGGCATCCACTCCTACCTCACCTACCTGCGGGACCGGTTGACCGTGGCGCGCGACCTGCTGACCGAGAGCGGGTCCATCTTCGTGCAGATCGGGGATGAGAACGTGCATCGGGTGCGGGCGGTGATGGATGAGGTGTTTGGAGACGACAATTGCGTTTCCATCGTTGCTTTTAGTAAAGGCGCAACTGGCCTGGGGACGTCTGGAAAATTGCCAGCTCGCCTAGACTATATCCTCTGGTACTCCCGCTATCCTGACAAACACAAGTTCCGTCAACTGTTTTTATTGAGAGGTTTGGAACTAGACCCGAATTTCAATTGGGTCATGCTTCTAGATGGGTCGTACCGAAGGCTTGAGGCGCAGGAAAGGGAAGGCACGGTCCGTCTACCAGAAGGAGCACGAACCTTCGGTGATGTTTCATTGACTAAGCCCGGCCCAGGTAGAAAATTCACAATCGGCTTTCAGGGACAGCAATTCGATTCTGGCAAGAGATGGTGGGGTATGCCAGAGTCATCGCTAGAGAGAGCGCTTAAGTCTGGCCGGGTCGGAGCATTTGGTAATGCGCTACGACACATTCGCTTTCAGGACGAGGCAAGGGCCGTAAGGCTCGGAAACCTTTGGGACGGCTTCTTGGGTCAACACGATCCCGTCTACGTGGTTCAAACCAACGTCGAAATTGTTCAGCGGTGTCTTCTCATGACCACCGACCCCGGCGACCTAGTCCTAGACCCCACCTGCGGCTCCGGCACCACCGCCTACGTCGCCGAACAGTGGGGCCGCCGCTGGATAACCATCGACACCTCGCGCGTCGCCCTCGCCCTAGCCCGCTCACGCATCATGGGCGCCAGGTACCCCTACTACCTCCTGGCCGACTCCCGCGAGGGGCAGGCCAAGGAGGCGGAGGTCAGCCGCGAGCCGGTGAAGACGACTCCCGTCAACGGCGACCTGCGCCACGGTTTCGTTTACGAGCGCGTGCCCCACATTACGCTGAAATCGATCGCCAACAACGCAGAGATCGATGTCATCTGGGAGGAGTACCAGCAGCGGCTCGAGCCTCTGCGCGCGCAGCTCAACGGCGCACTGGGTCAGGCCTGGGAGGAATGGGAGATCCCGCGTGACGCCGCGCCCAACTGGCCGGCCGCCGCCAAGGAAGCGCACGCCAAGTGGTGGGAGGAGCGCATCGCGCGCCAACGCGAGATCGACGCCTCCATAGCCGCCAAGGCGGAGTTCGAGTACCTCTACGACAAGCCGTACGAGGACCGCAACACTGTGCGCGTGGCCGGCCCCTTCACCGTCGAAAGCCTCTCCCCGCACCGCATGATTGGCGTGGACGAGGAGGGCGACAGGCTCGACCCGGCCGCAAAGGTGCACGAGGACCAGGACGCGTTCGTACGCATGGTGCTCGAGAACTTAGGGGCGGCGGGCGTGCAACAGGCGGCCAAGAGCGACCGCATCGAGTTCAAGAGCCTCGTCCCCTGGCCCGGCTTCTTCCTCTGCGCCGAGGGGCGCTACCTGGAGGGCGGCAAGGAGAAGCGCGCCGGCATCTTCGTGGGCCCAGAGTTCGGCACCGTCACGCGGCCGGACCTGGTGGACGCCGCCAAGGAGGCGGGCGACGCCGGGTTCGATGTCGTCATAGCCTGCGCCTTCAACTACGACGCTCACGCCACCGAGTTCACCCGGCTCGGTGCGGTGCCGCTCCTCAAGGCGCGCATGAACGCGGACCTCCACATGGCGACCGACCTGAAGACCACCGGCAAGGGCAACCTCTTCGTGGTCTTCGGTGAGCCCGACATAGAGGTCCGCCCCGTGGGCGACGACCAACTAGAGGTTGAGATCCGCGGCATCGACGTCTTCGACCCCAGCACCGGCGAGGTGCGCGCCGACGACCCAGACGGCATAGCCCTCTGGATGATCGACACGCAGCACGACGGCGAGTCGTTCTTCGTGCGGCACGCCTACTTCCTCGGCGCCAACGACCCGTACAAGGCCCTCCGCACGACGCTCAAGGCCGAGATCGACGAGGACGCCTGGGCCTCGCTCAACAGCGCCGTGTCCAGGCCGTTCCCCAAGCCGAGCACCGGCCGGATCGCCGTCAAGGCCATCAACCACCTCGGTGA
>JACFNR010000081.1 GCA_019454765.1 Trueperaceae bacterium
CCACGTAGTTGGGTAGGAACGGGAATATCGTCGAGAAGCCGATGGAGGCGAGCAGCTGCGCGAAGAACATCACGAGGAGAACGCGTTGCCAACTCGTCTTGCCCACCTGTCGCCTCCAGCCTGCCGCCCCGCGCGAGCGCCAGCCATGCTAACGCCTCGCCGCCCGCGGCAGGCAGGGCCCCGTGCCGGGCGGGTCGTCCCTCGGGCGCAGCCGGTAGCATGACCGGATGGGCGACCCGGGTCCACGCGTCGTGATCGTGGGTGGCGGCGCGGCCGGCCTCTTCGCGGCCATCGCCTGCCTGGAGGCCAACCCCGCCGCCGCCGTGACGGTGCTGGAGGCCGCCCCCGCGCCCCTCGGCAAGGTGCGCATCTCCGGCGGCGGGCGCTGCAACGTCACCCACGACCAGCCCGACCCGGCGCTGCTGGTTGGCAACTACCCGCGCGGCGCCAGGGCGCTGCGCGGTCCCTTCACCCGCTTCGGGCCGCGCGAGACGGTGGCGTGGTTCGAGGCGCGCGGGGTGCCCCTCAAGACGGAGGTGGACGGGCGCATGTTCCCCACCAGCGACGACTCCGCCACCGTGGTGGACTGTCTCCTGAGTACCGCCCGGGCCGCGGGCGTGACCCTGCGCACCCGCGCCGGCGTGACGGACGTGGCGGCGCCCGGTCCAGGTGGGGTGGGCCGGTTCGAGGTTCGCCTGAAGTCCGGCGAGCTCGTCGGCGCCGATCGGCTCCTCCTCGCCACGGGCGGCGCCCCGGCCGGTCACCGCTTCGCGGCGGCGCTGGGGCACGCCGTCGAGCCGCCCGTGCCGTCGCTCTTCACGTTCGAGGTCGCGGACCGGCGGCTGCACGGCCTGGCGGGCGTGTCGGTGCCGGTCGGGCGCGTGCGGCTGGACGGGGCGAAGGAGGCGCACGAGGGGCCCTTGCTCATCACCCACTGGGGCCTCTCCGGACCCGCCGTGCTGCGGGCCTCGGCGTGGGGCGCGCGACTGCTGCACGAGAACGCCTACCGCCTCGGCGTGACCGTCGACTGGCTCCCCGAGCTGAGCGAAGCGGCCGTGCTGCAGGGCCTGCGGGAAGCCAAGCGCCGGGACGCGCGCCGCACGGTCGTGGCGGGCGGGCCGCCGGGCCTACCGCAGCGGCTGTGGCGCGCGTTGGCGCGCGCCGCCGGCGCGAGCGACGAGACGCGCTGGGCCGACGCCTCGAACGACCTGCTGGCGGCCCTGGCGCGGGAGATCGGCGCCGGCCGCTACCTCATCGGCGGCAAGGGGGCGTTCAAGGACGAGTTCGTCACCTGCGGCGGCGTGCGCCTCGACGAGGTCGACTTCACCACGATGGCGAGCCGCGTGACGCCCGGCCTGCACCTCGCGGGGGAGATCCTCGACGTCGACGGCATCACGGGCGGTTTCAACTTCCAGAGCGCCTGGACGACCGGCTGGTTGGCGGGGCGGGCCATGGCGGTCGCCTGACCGCCATGGATCAGGACCCGCGCCAGCCTCGGATGAGCCTCGCCCCGCCCCCGGTCGGCGCCGGGCGGGACCGGCGTGCCGGTGCCACGCGACTTACGGGAGCGCGGCGAAGCGCGAGCCGACCGGCTGGTCGAGATGGCGTCGCCACCGCCCTCGACCGAGTAGCGCAGGGCGTGCAGGACGGCGTTGACGGCGAGGGACGCGTCGTCCGGTCCGGCACCGAGGCCGTTGGTGGCCAGGGCTGGAGCGCGCCTACCCGAACACGCCGCCAACGCCAGGCCCACCACCAGGCAGGCGACCACCCGCGCGGCGTTCGGTAGACGGTTCCCTCCACACATGGTCTGCTCCCTTCTTCGGGCGCCCGCCGGGCGCGTCGACGACGAGGGTGGCGGGGAGGGGCCGGGGAGACCCCCTCCCCACACGCAAGCGCCGAGTTCAGTCGAGTTTGGACAGGTCGGCCCAGCGCACCTCGGTGAAGAGCGGGTTGCGGTAGGCGCCCTCCACCCGGGCGCTGACCACGACCCGGTACGGGAAGCTCGGCATGATGACGAACGGCGCGTCTTCGTAGGCGAGGCGGCCCACGCGCCGGTACGCCTCGTCGCGCTTGGTCGCGTCGAACTCGCGCCGCGCCAGCGCGACGAGGCGGTCGATCTCCTCGTTCACGTAACCGAGCCGCGCCGTGAACGAGGTGGAAGACTGGTACCAGTCGGCCATGAACTCGTAAGGGTCGGGGAAGCTCGCGTAGCCCGCGTTGTTCACCCACGGCAGCCGAAGCTCGTCCCACAGCCGGGCGCTGTCCTCCGCGCTCATGTCGACGACGTCGATCTCGAACTTGGGATTCAGCGCCTCGATGTTCTCCTTCCAGAGGGCGCCGAGCCAGTCCTCGCGCGGCACGGCGATGTACATGCCCGCCTCCCACAGCCGGCCTCCCCAGGCGGCGCGGCAGTGCTCCTCCGCCTTCGCCAGGTCGAGCCCGTAGCGCGGGATGGTCGGGTCGTAGGCGGCGTAGAACGGGAGCAGGAGCATCGACGGGAAGAACGCGCCGTCGGCCAGGTACTCCGGGTCGTCTTCGCCCGTGTCCCAGGCGTACGCGAAGCACTTGCGTGCGTCGACGTCGGAGAAGAAGTCGGGCGGCACGCCGTGCCCGTCGAACCGGCCGCTCCCGATGAGGGGGCTGTCGGCCCCCATGTCCTGGTTGAAGAAGGCGGCGCCCACCACCCTCACGCTGGGGGGCGTGGCGGCGTCGCCGGGGCCGCCTATCAGCCGGACCCCGGCCAGGCCCTCGAGCTCGCTCCAGGGCGTGAAGCGCACGTCGATCTGGTCGGCCTCGCCGGCCAGCAGCGCGGCCACGCGCGCCTCCTCGTCCTCGACCACCTCGTAGACGACCCTCTCGAGGCGCGGCGCGGCGCCCCAGTAGTCCGGGTTCCGTTCGGCCACGAGACGCACGCCCGGCTCCCACGACGCGAGGCGGAAGGCGCCGGTGCCGGCCGCATGATCGTGGAGGTACCCCGCCGTCAGGTCGGCGCCAAGCCAGTCCCGCCACGTGGCCTCGGTCCCGTCCCAGCCGCCGTTGGCCTTCACCAGGGCGCTGTCGACGATCACGTACCTCACGCCGGCGAGGGCGGCGAAGAGGATGGCGTCCGGTTCCAGCGAACGCACTACGGCGGTGTGGTCGTCGAGGCACTCGACGCTGTCCGCCACGCGAGCGAAGTACGCTTCGTAGGCGGCGTCGCTGCCGTCCTCTCCCAGCTCGACGAGGGCGTTCGCCGCCGTGCCGATCAGGGCCTCACCCACGAGCCCCGGGTCGGCGACCAGCGCGCGCTCAAGGGAGTACTCGACGTCGCGGCATGTGAACGGGTTGCCGCCATGGAACCTGACGCCCTCGCGCAGCCGGAACGTGTGGGTGCGCCCGTCGGCCGAGACCTCGTGCCCCGTCGCCAGGCGCGGCCTGAGCTCCGTGCTCATGCCCTCCACGCCGTAGAGGCCCTCGTAGAGGTTCTCGATGACGCTCTGGCCCCACGGGCTGAAGTCACCGATGGGGTCTAGTGTCTCCACGTCGAAGAGCCGCTGGAACACGTACGTCTGACCGACCCCCGACCCGAGGGCGGCGATCGCGAGCAGCGCCGCCACCCTGCCCAGCAGCCCGGCACGAACCCCAACCTTGCTCTTGCCCATCTCCCCGCCTCCTCGGTCGGTCCGGGCGCGCGCGCCTGCTTGCTGGCGCGCTCGGACCATGCCGGGAGGGTAGGGGAGGGACGGTTAACGGGGCCTAAACGGTGGGGCGGGAGCCCGCGCTGCCTCCCGCCCCTCCGGCAGGGCGAATCTCACGCGGCCGGCGCGGGCGCCGCCCCTATACTCGCGCGCATGGGATTCTTCTCGAACCTGGCGGACGCGCTCTCCCACCCCAAGCTCGCCGACCCGGTGCGCGGGACGGCGCAGGTGGTCTCGGCCAGCATGCCGCCCCACCAGTCGGGCGGCGGCGGCATGTGTTCGATGAGCCTGGTGATCACCATCCCGGACCAGCCGAGCGTGGCCGTCACCAAGGCGAGCATCGTGACGCTGGCGAAGTGGCCCATGCCCGGCACGTTGCTGCCCGTGCTGGCCGAGCGCACCGACCCCAAGCGCTTCCACATCGTGTGGGACGAGGTGCCGACCGGCCGCGACCGGGGGGCCCAGCAGGCCCAGCAGGTGGCCGAGCGCCTCAACGGCATGGCCGGCGGTCCGGCCGCCGCGACCGGGGCCGGCCCCGCCTCTCGCACGACCACCAGCGTCACCGTCAACGGCGCCCCGGCCACGCCGGCGGACATCGCGGCGTTCGAGGCCATGACGGGGATGGACCTCGATGGCGACGGCGTGGTGGGCGGCAGCGGCGCGCCCTCGAGCCATCAGGCGCCCACCCGCACCGTCACCGCCATCAGCGGCGACGCGCTCGCGCAGGTCCTGGGCAAGCTCGCGGGGTCCGGCGCCGCGCCGGCGGCGGAGGAGGACACCGTCTCGCGACTGGAGCGGGCCGCGGCGCTCTACGAGTCCGGCGCCCTCACCCACGCCGAGTTCGAGGCGGCCAAGCGGCGGATACTCGGCGACGAGGCCTGAGGCCACCGGGCGGCCCCGGTAAGAGGGGTCAGCCCTTGCCGAGCCCGGCCTCGCGGCCCAAGCGCAGCACGTTCTCGACG
>JACFNR010000082.1 GCA_019454765.1 Trueperaceae bacterium
CTCAGCGCCTCACGAAGTGGTTCCACTCCTCGTCGCAGATCATGAACTGCCACTCGTCTCGCGGCCAGGGGCACTGCAGGGAGAAGCCCTCGGCGATCGTGATGTACTCGTGCGTCTCGGGCCGGTACGTCCACGTGTAGTAGCTCACCTGCGGGATCAGGTCGTAGCGGAGCACCTGGTCCAACTCGTCACACTCGCGGATGGTGACGATCAGCTTGGCGGCGGACGCGCTTAGCCGAAGGTGCCCGAACGACGTGCCGCCCTCCGTCCGGGGCGGGTCCGTGATGGAGAAGCGCGGCGTGCCGCGCTCGTAGTAGACGTAGTCCTTCTTGCACACGCCCTCGAGGTTGTAGTTGCGCCAAGCGCGGGCGAACTCGTACTCGCTCGCCGTGAAACGGAGCCACTCGTGACCCGTGCCGTCGAGTTCGGGGACGTAGAACACCCCCGTGGCGGGGTCGTAGAAGTCGAGGCGCGAGCCCTGCGAGTAGGCCCACGTGCCGATGAACTCCCGGTACACGGCAACGTCGCCCAGCACGAAGTCGGCCGGCTGCTCGGCCTGGTAGCCGGGCATGAGGGGTTCGTGGTGGAGCAGCTGCAGTTCCAGCGGGTGCGGCCCACCCTCGAGCGTCAGTCGGTAGGTCCTCAGCCCGCGGTAGTCGAACGACTGCTCCAGGCGGAAGTCGTAGACGATGGGGTCGGTGCCCAGGTCGTGGCTGCCCGGGTTGTCGCAGCCGGTGGCGTCGAGGCGGTGAGCGGTGGGTTGCAGCACGAGCCGGCTGCCCTCCACCCGCAGCGTGCCGGTCGACTGCTCGTAGTAGCTCATGCCGCGAGCGCAGTTGGACTGGATCCCGGACGAGTAGTAGGCCATGTAGTAGCCGCCGCCCGGGTCGATGACGAGCTTGACGCTGAAGCCGCTGGTGGCGGTGAACGAGTAGCCGGTGGTCAGGTTGCGGTAGTCGCCTGCGCTGGCGCGGGTCTGCTGCCAGATGCCCGGCAGGTCGCCGAGGGCCCCCCCGGCGGCCGCGGGCGCGCCGGGCTGCACCGCCGGCGCGGCGGGCTGCACCGCCGGCGCGCCGGGCTGCACGGAGGGCGCGGCCGCCCCGGCCAACCTGAACTCAAGGCCGTCGGCGGGCGGCGCGAGGACCAGCGGCTCCCCATCGGCTCCCAGCATGACCTCGATCTCGTTCTCCTCGGCGTCGCCGTTGCCGTTCAGGTCGCGCCACGCTATGAGGAGGTACCGGCCCGCGGCCAACCCGTCCACCGCGAACGGCCGCGCACCCGCCGGCCCCGACGTCTCCGCGAAGCCGCTGAGCGCCTCGTCGCAACCGTCGGTGATGCTCACGTGGCAGGCGATGACCACGTACGGCTCGGCGCCGCCCGTCACCAGGGTGCCGCGGATGCTTCCCTGCGCCGCGGCGAGGGTGAACGTGAAGAGCGAGGCGAACAGCATGGGCAGGATACGCACGGTGACCTCCCGGTTGAACGTTCAGGTTAACTGCCCGAATCGTGCCAGACGCCGCCCTCCTCGGGTGGGAAACACCACACTCGCTCCGTCACCGCGTGACGGCCCGCGGCGCCTCCACTGCCTCGGCGCCGGGCATTTCCTGCGCCGGGGCGTCCGCCGCCACCGCTCCCGCGTTGAAGCGCGGCAGGATGGAGAGCGACAGGAGCGTCAGGGCGCCGAGCGCCAGGCCCGCGCTGGCGAACCCGAAACGGAACGAGGTGGCGGCGACGACCAGGCCGCTCAGCGTCGGGGCGAACACCTCGACGGTGTGGTTGATGGAGAGCCGCAGGCTGAGCGCCACGCCGCGGTCGACGACGGGCACGTGCGACGCGACCGCCACGATGCTCAGCGGGAAGGCGATGCCGGTGCCGAAGCCGACGACCACGGCGAGCGCCGCGAACGCCCACACGCTGTGCGCGGCCGACAACATGCCGACCCCGAACGCCACCGCCAGCATGGAGACGACGAGGCTGTTGCCGGTGCCGCCAAGGGCGCGGGTGACGAGCGGCATGATCGGCCGGATGAGCACCGAGGTGAGCGAGCCGAGGCTGACGAGCGCACCGATCACCGTGGCCGACATGCCGAGCTGCTCGAGCATGACGGGCAGGAACGCCTCGCGCATCGTGATGGCGAGGAAGACGCCGGCGCTGGTGAGGACGGCCATCTGCAACCCCACGTTGCGCAGCGTGTCGAGGACGGCCCCGCGCCGCCGCGCCGCGCCGCGCGCGTGGCCCGGGGCAACCGCCGGCGCCCCGCGCGCCACCGCGAGGCCGAAGGCGGCGGCGCCGAGCAGCACGACGAAGACGGCGCCGTAACCCGCCCTGTACCCGGCAACGTCGATGATGACGCCCGCCAGGACGGGCCCCACCATCCGGCCGCCGGCGAGCCATGTCGAGTGGACGGCGAAGTTGCTCTCGTGCGACCGCCCGTTGCCCAGCGCGGCCACCAATGACTGCGACGCCAAGGTGAAGAAGATGTAGAAGAAGCCGAGGAGCAGGCGCGACGCGGCCAGCGCCGCCACGCCCGGGAACGCCACGACGCCGAGGGGGGCGAACGTCAGGCCGACGAGCCCGAGGAGGAACCAACGCGGCGCCCCGACGGCGTCGACCCAGCGGCCCGCCGGCAACGCCAGCACCACGGGGAAGATACCGGGCAGCGCCATGAGCACGCCCAACCATTGCGCCCCGACGCCGAGGCTGACGGCGTACAGGGGCAGCATCACGGCCATCATGCTCGAGGCCATGGTCATGAGGCCCGAGGCCAGGCACTGGTTGAGGAAGTTGCGGGCGACGGGCACTGACGCTGCTCTCGGAGGCGCGCAGAACCGGCCGCGCCTGGCGGTGGCCCACAGGGTACCCCCACGGGCCTACAATGATGGCCACGTGGAGGAGTCCAAGTTGACCAAGGATAGCGGCAGCGAGCAGTCGGCCTGGGAGCGGGGGCTCGAGGCGTGGCGCGAGAAGTGCATCGCCGGGCTGGCGGGGCCGTACGGGTGGTGGTCTCTCACCTGCCTCGCCTGGTTGGAGGACGGGCCGAACGCGCTTGGCAGCGGGGGCGACTGCGCCGTGCTGCTCGACCAACGTTTCCCGCCCGTCGTGGCCACGTTGCGGCTTACCCGGGACCGCCTGACGATCGAGCCCGCCGGGACCGCCGTCCTGAAGGTCGGCGACGAGGTCGTCGCCGCGCCCACCACGGTCGAGGAGGGCTGCACGCTGATCGTGCGCGGCCCCATCACGGCCCACGTCGAGCTCGTGCGACGAGGCGGCTCGTGGGCGGCGCGCGTCAGGGACCCGCTCATGGCCAGCGCCAAGGACCCCACCAAGGACGTGGCGTGGTTCCCTCCCGACCCGACCTGGGTGCTCGAGGCGGCCTTCGCTCCCGCCGAACCGGGCGAGGAGGTGGCGGTGAGCAACGTGCTCGGCCAGGTGAGCATGCAGCCGGTGGCCGGGCGCCTCACGTTCGCATGGGGCGGCGCCGAGCACACGCTGCTCGCCACGCACGGGAGTGACGGCGGACTCTTCGTCAGCTTCCGGGACGCGAGCAACAAGGCCCCTGACGACCCGAGCGGCCGGCTCGCGACCTACTCCGGCGGGCGCTACCTGAACACGGGGGCGCCGGTGGACGGGCGGGTGGTCCTCGACTTCAACCGCGCCATCCACCCGCCGTGCGCCCACACCCCGTACGCCACCTGTCCCGTGCCCACCCCCGGCAACGCCTTGCCGTTCGCCGTGCCCGTGGGGGAGGCGAACCCGCACCCCGAACTCGTGGTGGTGCCGAGCCGCCTTGGCTCGCTCACGCCCACGTTCGAAGCGGGCGGGCTGGGCCTCCTGGGGCGGTGAAGTACCTCTACCTCGACGTCGGTGGGGTCCTCCTGACCAACGGCTGGGATCACGTGGCGCGCCGCGAGGCCGCCCGAGTCTTCGGCATCGACGGGGACGCCATGGCGCTGAGGCACGACTTCATCTACAACGTCTACGAGATCGGGCGGATCACCCTCGACCGCTACCTCGACACCACCGTCTTCTACGAACCAAGGCCGTTCGGCAAGGCGGAGTTCGTGGAGTTCATGTACTCGCGCTCGGCGGAGCTGCCGGGCACGCTCGCATACCTCACCGAGTGGAAGCGGGCGCACCCGGAGGTGACGGTCATCTCGATCAACAACGAGGCGCGCGAGCTCAACCGCCACCGCATCGAGAAGTTCGGGCTGCACCGGCTGTTCGACGCCTTCGTGTCGTCGTGCGAGGTCGGCATGCGCAAGCCCGACCCCGGCATCTTCCGCCTCGCTCTGAGCCTCTCGCAGACGGAGGCGGGCCGCTGCCTCTACTTCGACGACCGCGCCATGCTGGTCGAGAGCGCCGCCGCCGTCGGGCTCGACGCGCGCCGTCACGAGTCGGCCGAGAAGACGTGCGCCGCCATCGAGGAGTGGGTGCAGCTGTGAGCGCGGCCGCGGCGGCGCCGCGGGCTGACGTCCTGCCGGACACGCCCTGCGTGGTCGTGGACCTCGACGTGGTGGAGCGCAACATCCGGCGCCTGCAGGCGTACCTCGACGAGCACGGCATCGCCAACCGCCCGCACATCAAGACGCACAAGCTCCCCCTGATCGCCC
>JACFNR010000083.1 GCA_019454765.1 Trueperaceae bacterium
GCGCGCTCGGGCTCGAGATCGCGGGCGAGCTGATCGCGGAACCAACGCGTGAGGCTGCCGCTCGTGGCGGTGCCGGCGGCCAGCGCGTACTGGCCGGGGAAGAGGCCGGCCGTTAGCCACACGCGCTCGTCCCTCACCGGCGCGTCGAGCAGGAGGATGAAGAACGTGGTGGAGCCGTACATGATCATGAGCTGGCCCGGCTCCGTCACGCCCACGCTTAGCGCCTCGGAGAGGGCGTCCACGGCGCCAACCGCCACGGGGGTGCCTGCCCTCAGTCCGGTCTCGGCCGCCGCGCGGGTGCTGACGTGGCCGGCCAGCTCGTCACTCCACCCCAGGCGGGGGAGCATGGCGAGCGGCGCGATCAGGTCCTCGTAACGGTCCGACCAGGAGAGGGTGTCTATGTCGATGAGCGGCATGTAGTGGCTGGCCGTGTGCCGGTCGATCACGTGCTCGCCCGTCAAGCGGTACACGAGGTAACTGCTGGCCGTGGTGAGGCGCTCGGTGCGGCGCCACACGTCGGGCTCGTTCTTCCGCAGCCACACGATCTTGGGGCCCATGGCCTGGCTGGTGAACGCCATGCCGGAGTGCGCGAGCAGCGCCTCCTCGCCTATCGCTTCGGTGAGCCGCTCCATCTCGGCGCTGGCGCGCGTGTCGACCCCGTAGAGGATGCCGGGCCTGAGCGGCCTACCCTGCGCGTCGAGCGGCAGGAGGCACGGCCCGATGGCGCTTACCGCCACGCCGGCCACGTCGGCGCCCGAGTACTTGCCACTCAGGAGGGCGCGGACCGTGCCGGAGAGCCCGCCCCACCAGACCGACTCGGCGTCGTGCTCGGCCCAGCCGGGCCGGGGCACCGACAGCTCGTGCTCTATCACGTGCTGCGCGAGCACCTCGCCCGCCGGCGTGACGAGCACGCCCTTGGCCGAATAGGTGCCGATGTCTACGCCCAGCAGCAGCTCGGCCACGTCAGGCGAGCCCCGTGGTGCCGCAGAGGTGGACGTTCACGCCCAGCTCGTCGAAGGCTGCGGCCTTGGCGGCCAGGGCACGCGTGGCGCCGGCCGCGTCGGGCGCGTAGGCCACCTGGATGTGGTTCGCCTTGTGCCGCCCCATGAACTGGTCGCGGCTGACGCCCAGGGTGCGGAGGTGCATGAGTGGCCAGGTGGGGTCGGTCGCCCGCCAGCGGCGCTCGGTCTCCTCGGCCGGCAGCTCGACGGCCTCGCCGAGGCCCATGTCGACGTGCAGCGCGCCGCCCGCGCTGTAGACGCGGCTCCACACCACGTGACCGGGTCGGCTGACGCCCTTGAGCGTGCCGCCCCCCTGCGGGAAGTACATTGCCGGCTGGCGCTCGCTGCTGGCGGCCGCGTAGCCGCCCGCGAAGTGCGACGCCGGCGCGGCGCCCGAGATCATGAGCAGCCACACGAACTCGCCCGCGGGCCAGTCGGCGCCCCAGCGCACGTCGTGGAGCGTGGTGGACGGGTCGTAGCCCAGCTCGGTCCAGACGCGGTTGGTGACCAGCGCGTCGACCGCGGCGCCCTCGTCGACCTCGTTGAAGTGAGGGAGTGCCTTCCCGGCGTAGAGCTCGCGAGCGCCGTCGCGGCTCATCACCGGCGGCCGGTCCGGGTTGTTGAGGAGACCCTCCACCAGATCGGAGGCGGGCGCCATGTCGGTCAGGCCGTTCTGGTACTGGATGCCAACGGCGTCGCAACCGAAGCGGTCGGCGATGCGGAGGGCCGCCACGTACATCCGCGCTTGGCCCAGCAGCTGGCGCTCGGTCAGCTCGGTGGCCTCGTTCGTGCCGGTCACGAAGCGCATGCCGCGCGCCCGTAACCAATCGAGCACGGCCTCCGCCTCGGCGTCGGTCACCAGCCTCATCTCGGCGAGGAGGGCGGACTGGCTGAGGCGCTCCTTGTAGACGCCGAGGGGGTTCAGCTGCTCGTCGTCGATGATGGCGTTGTACATCCCCATGCAGCCCTCGTCGAACACGCCGAGGATGGCCTTCCGGTCGCGGAGCGCCCGCGCGGTCCGGCGGCCGAGGTCGGCCGCGTCGCCGGGCAGGGTCACGGCGGCCAGGCTTCTCACGTGCGACTCGTCGTGGTCCACCCTGCCCGTGTCGAGCCAGCGCTTCACGACCCCGAGGGCGAACTCGTCGGCGTACTCCTCGCTCCAGATGGTGCTGTAGGCCACGCCCGCCTTGGCGAGGCTACCGTTCAGGTTGAGGAGCCCCACGAGGCCGGGCCACTCGCCGCTCCAGTTGCCCGCCGTGAGGATCGGACCGCGGTGGGTGCGCAGGCCCGGCAGCACGTGGTGGCTGAACTGCCAGGCCGCGATGGCCACGACGAGCGGCGCTTCAGGCGGCACCCCCTGGAGGATGTCCATGCCCATCCGCTGGCTCCTGATGAAGCCGTGGCCCCTGGTTGGGTCGACGGGGAACGCCCGCACGAGCTCGGCACCGAAGCGCGCGAACACCTCCGTGAGCCGCTCCTCCAGGCGCCGTTGGGCCGGCCAGCAGACGGCGTTGGCGCTCTCGCGTCCGTCGCCGCTGGTCACGAGGTAGACCCGTCTCATAGCCTCCGTGCTCACGCTATCTTCCCTTCCGTGGGCGCCCCGGCCTGGAGGTGGAGCGCCTGACGATCAGTTCGGGCGGGAACACCCGCACGCGCGGCTCACGCCCGGCCGCTCCGGGGCGGCCGGTGGCCGCGATCTGTTCGAGCAGCAGCGTGGCCGCGGTTCGACCCATCTCCTCGAGGGGCTGCGCCACGACCGTGAGCGGCGGGTCGACGTGGGTGGCCCACCGAGCGTCGTCGAAGCAGATGACCGAGAGTTCATCGGGCAGCCGCAGGCCCAGCTCGCGGAGGGCGGTCAGGGCGCCGGCCATCATCTCGTTGTTGGCCACCAGCAGCGCGGTCGGCCGGTCGGCCCGGTTGAGCAGGCGCTTGGCCAGGTCGTAACCCGAGCGCTCCTGGAAGTCGCCGAACCCCACCAGCGAGGAGTCGAACGACACGCCCGCCGCCTCCAGCGCCAGACGGTAGCCTTCCACGCGCTCGCGGCCGGTCGTCAGCCGTTCGGGGCCCGAGATCATGCCGATGCGCACGTGGCCCAGCTCCAGCAGGTGCTCGACGGCGAGGCGCGAGCCCAGCCGGTTGTCGAGCAGGACGGTCCCGGCCCCCTTCATGCCGGAGGCGCGGTCGATCTCGACCATGGGGATGCTGCCGAGGCCCAGCCGGTTGAGCTCGCTGAGGTCGCTGCCGCTGAAGGCGTGGATGATGCCGTCGAGCTTGAGCTCGGCCAGCAGCGCGAGAGCGCGCTGCTCCTTCTCGCGGCTCTCGTTGGCGTCGCAGACCACCACGCTGTAGCCGTGCTCGGAGAGTGCGTCCTCCACGGCCTGCACGATGCTCGAGTAGAACGAGTTCTTGATGTCGGATACGACGAGGCCCACGGTCCTCGTCTCGCCGCGCCTGAGGGAGCGTGCCACGCCGTTGGGGCGGTAGTTGTAGCGCTCCACGGCGTCCAGCACCCGCTCCCGCATGGCGGGAGACACCATCTCGGGACGGTTGAGGGCCCGCGAGATCGTCGCCGCGCTCACGTTCAGGATCTTCGCCAGCTCGACGAGCGTCAAGTTCTCACCCACTTCACCCACCATCCG
>JACFNR010000084.1 GCA_019454765.1 Trueperaceae bacterium
GATATAGCACATCCTGCTAGAATGACTCGTGCGTACGAGCGGCCAGATGATCCGCCAAGCCCGAGAGCGCGCAGGTCTGACGCAGGCCGAGCTGGCGCGCCGTAGCGGCGTTGCGCAGTCCTCCATCAGCGCCTACGAACGAGAGGTTCACCAACCGAGCCTCGAGTCCCTACAAGAACTCATCGCGGCGACAGGGCACAAGGTCAGCGTTGACCTCATGCCGGAGCAAGAGAGGCCACCGACCGATGAGACGACCTTGGGGTTACTACGTGGCCACCGCGAGGAACTGCTAGCCGTTGGCGGTGAACTCGGCGTGCGTGCCATCCGAGTGTTCGGGAGCGTTGCCCGTGGCGACGACGGGCCGGACAGTGACGTCGACCTCCTCGTGGAACTCGCTGAGCCACTCGGCTACCTGGGTTTGGCTCGGATCGAGGAGGCACTGTCCGCGGTGATCGGGCGACGCGTGGAGATCGTCCCGACGTACGCGCTGGGCTCGGAGGCCAGCCGGTCACTCGAGGCCAGCGCCGTCCCGCTGTGAGTCGCTCGGACGAAGCACTTCTGAACGACGTCCTGGCCGCCATAACCGCGATCCGCGGCCATCTGGACGTCGGAACGCTGGCCGAGCCAATAGTCTACGACGCCGTCCGGATGCGCCTCATAGAGATCGGCGAGGCCGTGAAATCCATCAGCCCCGCGGTACTGGAGGAAGAACCGCACGTGCCGTGGCGGAGCGTGGCCGGCATGCGCGACAGGCTCGCTCACAGCTACTTCGACATACTGGTGAGGATCCTCGCCGAAACGGTCACCAGCGATCTGGACGAGCTCGAGAGCGCTGTGGCGAGGATGGCTGCCAGGCGGGGTTGAGCAGGTACCCACCTAGGCAAGAAGCGGTTCATCATCACCGCGCCAACCGTTGCGACCACCCGCTCGACGAGTGACAGCTGAAACGCCAGGCAGCGCTGCGAAGCGAGCAGCCCGAACGGACCGGCGCCAGCCCGGACTCGAGCCAACTTGAAAGGACGCGCTTGGGCACTGTCGCTCCCCGAGGGGGCAACGATGAGGAGTCACCATCGAAGAAGGGTACCCACCGCGCTGGTCGTCCTGGCCACCTTCGTCCTGGTGCTCAGCGCCTGCTCGAACCCGGCCGGCCCGGAAGCGGCTCTGGACGACCTGGTCACCTTCGAGCTCGATGGCTTCACGGCGCAGGTCGAGCTGTCCAAGATCGATCCCGAGGCCTTGACTCCGCAGGCATTCCCCACGACAACGGCCTGTGACGCCGGGCAGAACGTCGAGTACTACCTCGTCCCGGTGCCCATGCTGACCATCGTCGGCAAGCGGCTCGTGACGTACGTGGACGTCTTCTGTTCGACCAGCAGTTCCCGGGCGTGCTGAGAGGTTCGCTCACGCAGTGGGAGCCGCCGGACACGGACTGGGTGGATAAGGTTGTCGGCTCGATCACGCAAGACGCCGCGGCCGTGGCCAAGTTCGCGGCGCTCACGAACACCGCCCTCAGCGGCGGGGCTTTCGGCTGCACCACGTTGCCGGCGGTGCAGACCCCCTCCAACTTCGGTCCCGGACCGGACCTCTCCGCGAACGCGCTCGTTCACGCCCCGGGTTACTCCGTGCTGGGCGCGGGTGACGCCATGACGCGCGGCGGTGGCGACTCGCCCTTCTCGAACGCCGGCGTGACCGTCAGCGAGATTCGCCCCGGCGAGGGCCACGCGGAGTTCGGAACGACCCTTGCCAGCGACCCGGCGGCGGTCAGTTACTACACCCGCTACTACCAGCCGAAGGGCAACCTCAAGGTCCCCACTCTGTCGCTCCATACGTGGGTGGACCCGGACGTCCCGACCGCCCATGAGGCAGCCTACCGACAGGTGGTGAGCCAGCGCGGCGCGAGCGCCATGCTCCGGCAGTACCTGGTCACGGGCTACCTGCCAGATGACCTGTCGGGACAAGGGCCCGTCGCGAGCCGAGGCGACAGCGCCTACGGCCACTGCAACTTCCGGCCCGTGGACATGGTGACGGCCTTCGAAGCGCTCCCGGCGCGCGCCAACTCCAAGGCCGGGGAGCTGGCAAGCGGCGGACGCGTTGCCCAGCCAGGCCGGCTCTCGCTTCGCGGCCCTCCCCTAGCACGGGTTGGCCTGTCGCCTTCGGCCCACCACACCGGCCGTCGGCCGAGAACCCCCGGGCCCGGCAGGCCTCGTGCCTGTGTCGCGCCCGGGCTCGTAATGGGGGTCGCACGGACCCTCAGGCTGCGCCGCCTGGGCGCGGGGCTCGCCGGTCGTCACGGAGACGCCTGGGTAAGGCCGTACGGCACGACCTCGTTGGAATCGCGCGTGAGCAAGCTCAGAAGCTTCTCGTGCACGAACAGCTTGCCGCGCCCGGCCTTCAGGGGGTTCACGACGCCTACCTCCGCCAAGCGCCTCAGGTAGGTGGACGCCGTCTGGCGCTTGGCGATCCCGCGCTCCACCAAGTCGGCGATGCGCACGTACGGTTGCTCGAACATGACGTCGATCAGTTCGCGGCTGTGCAGGCTCGGATCTACCCGCTTGAGGTAGTCAGCCGTCTCCTCGACCAGGACCCGGATGGCCTCGATCTTCACCAGCGTCCAGGCCGCGGTCTCCTCGATCCCTTGCAGCATGAAGAGGATCCACGGCTCCCACTCGCCCTCGGCGGTAACGGCGAGGAGGTGCCGGTAGTACTCGGCCTTGTGCTGGATGAGGTAGCGGCTCAGGTAGAGGATCGGCGCGCTCAACAGTCCAACGTCGATGAGGAAGAGGCTGTTGAGAACGCGACCCGTGCGGCCGTTGCCGTCGCTGAAGGGATGGATCGCCTCGAACTGGTAGTGTCCGGCGGCCAACCTCACGAGCGGGTCGATGTCCTCCCGTTCGTGCAGGAACCTCTCCCAGTTGCCGAGCAGGCCACGAAGCCGCTGCTCCCCCTGCGGCGGCGTGTAGATGACTCGGCCGGTCGCCTGGTTGACCAACTGCGTGCCGCTACCGCGGCGCACGCTCATCGTCACGCCCTTGATGGTCGTCGCAACGAGCTCCGCCATGCACACGCCAAGGGGTCGCCGCTCCAACTCCCGGTACCCGACCATCAACGCCTCGCGGTGGCGCAACGCCTCCCGAGTGGCCGGGTCTGCCGAGGCCGGCCCGCTCAAGGCTCGGAACATCTCGTCTGCCGAGGTCACCACGTTCTCGATCTCCGAGCTAGCGCGGGCCTCCAACAGAGGAAGTGTGTTGATCAGCACGTGCTGGTTGGGGATCAGCTGAGCCGCTTGCTTGAGCTCGGCCAGCGCGACGCGCGCCGCCACACAGCTCTTGAGTACCGCGCGCGTCTCCAACTCCACGGGTGGCGGCAGCGGCGCCAGGTGGTCGTGCGGAACCG
>JACFNR010000085.1 GCA_019454765.1 Trueperaceae bacterium
GACATCGTGACCATGCCGGCGCTGCCGCGCGAGCCGGCGGCGAAGCGGGTGCGGGTGGCGGCCGATGGAAGCGTCACGGGGTTGATGCAGGGGGGTTGAGGGGCGGTCGCCGGGCGAGACGCGGCTGCCTCCAGGTCAGCGCCAGGCTCGTGAGGACCTGCCGTCGTCGCGCGCCGCCGGGTAGGGTCGGCGCGGTTCGTCCCCACACCACCTTGTGCAACAACTGCTGTAAATAGTAGAATCCTGCAACAGCATATGTCGAGTGGGGTGACCCGGCCTCGACGGCTCGTGAGAGGACCTACGATGAGCAGCAACCCCGGACCAACGCTGAGGTTCCTCTGCCCCAACGGCCACCTTGGTTTCGCGCCGTTGAAGGTGGAGAGCTTCGACATCGGCGTCGCCACGCGCCCCGACTTCATCCTGGCCGACTCAGGGTCCGACGACATCGGGCCCGTGCCGCTCGGCACCGACACCTCCACGGCGCCCAAGGAGTGGCAACGCCACGACCTCGAGAAGATGCTGCTCGCCGCCCGCAAGCTCGGCGTGCCCATGATCATCGGCTCCGCCGGCGACACGGGCACCAACAGCCGCGTCGACATGTACGTGCAGATGATCCGCGACATCGCCGCCCAGCACGGCCTGGCGCCCTTCAAGCTCGGTTACTTCTACTCAGAGGTGAACAAGGCCGACCTGCGCGCGCGCATGGTGGGCGGCGAGCGCGTGACGGGCCTCGACGGCCGCGGCGACCTCACCCTGGAGGAGCTCGACGCCACCGACCGCATCGTGGCGGTGGCCGGCGTTCACCCGTACATCGAGCTGCTCAACCGGGGCGCCCAGGTGATCATCGGCGGCCGCAGCTCCGACGCGGTCATCTTCGCCGCGCCCGCCATCCGCGCCGGTTACCCGCAGGACCTCTCCTACTACCTGGGCAAGGTGCTCGAGTGCGCCTCCTTCAACGCCGAGCCGTACGCCGGCAAGGAGAGCGTAATCGGCGAGATCAGCCATGAGGACGTGAAGGTCACTGCCATGCACCCCGGGCAGCGCTGCACCGTCGCCTCGGTGGCCGGGCACGCCATGTACGAGCGCTCCAACCCCTTCTACGAGTACGTGGCGGGCGGCATGCTCGACATGACCGACTGCCACTACGAGCAGTACGACGAGCGCACCACCCGCGTGACCGGCGCCAAGTTCGTGCCCACCGACAAGGTGCGCGTGAAGCTCGAGGGTTCGGGCAAGGTGGGCGAGCGCTACATGGGCTTCGCCGGCGTGCGCGACCCCTACACCATCGCCCGCATCGACGAGGTGATCGGCTGGGCGCGCAGGCAGGTTGAGGAGAGGTTCGGGACGCCCGAGGAGGGCGGTTACGAGCTCCACTACCAGGTGTACGGCCGCGACGGGGTGATGGGTGAGCTCGAACCCTTACGCGACCAGCCCGGGCACGAGCTCGGCATCATGGTGTTCGGCGTGGCGCCCACGGCCGAGATGGCCGAGGAGGTGGCCCTCACCGGCACGCGCCAGATGTTCTACGCCCGCCTCCCCGACGTGAAGGGCACGGCCGGCGGCGTGGCGTTCCCCCTCGACGAGGTCACGCGCGTGAGCCCCGCCTACCGCTGGACCCTCAACCACACGGTGGCCGTGGACGACCCCCTCGAGCTGTTCGACCTGCACATGACCGAGGTGACGAGCGGCGAGCCGGTTGCCGCGGGAGGTGCGCGGTGAGCACGAG
This sequence comes from Trueperaceae bacterium, assembly GCA_019454765.1. Classification (NCBI taxonomy): domain Bacteria; kingdom Thermotogati; phylum Deinococcota; class Deinococci; order Trueperales; family Trueperaceae; species Trueperaceae bacterium. Next base: position 1,727 of record JACFNR010000085.1, read on the forward strand.
CAAGCCCCTCTCCGAGCTGGCCAAGACCGTGCGCAGCAAGAACGCCGGCGTGGACCGGATCACCTTCGACATCATCTTCCGCGACCGGGAGAACTACGAGCTCGTGAAGGATAGCGGGGTGCTGACCCGCGAGTCCGTGGCCAAGCTCTACCGCATCGACCAGAGCCGCATCACCGACTTCGTGACCTACGACCCCGCCTTCGCCATCAAGTTCACCATCCTGCGTACGCGCCCCAGCGGCTCGGCAGGCGACGCCGACATCTTCGGCGCCCAGCAGTACGCTCCCCTCCTGGGCGTGATGGTGCCCGTAGCCTGAGCCGAGGCGGTACTCTCGGGCCATGACCGACGAGCCCGCCGCGCCCGCGCCGGCACCCGCCGACCTCCTAGAGCGGCTCGACGCGGCGGCCGATCAGCTGACCCCGCAGGAGCGGCGGCTGGCCGCGCACTTGGTGGAGCAGCTCGAGCGCTGGGGGTTCCTCTCCAGCACGGAGCTCGCCAACGACCTGGGCGTGCACCGCTCCACGGTCGTGCGCTTCGCGCAGAACATCGGCTACAAGGGCTACCCGGAGCTGCAGGAGGCGGCGCGCGCCGCCTACCTGCGCTCCGTATCGGCGCGGCGCGACCTGGTGCTGTCGGACCCGGACGCCTCGGAGTCCGACACGGTCCAGGCCGTCTACCAGCGCGAGGTCCAGAACCTGCAACGCAGTTACCGCCACCTCGATCTGAGCGCCCTGGAGGCCACCGCCCAGAGCCTGGCGAGCGCCCGGCGGGTTGTGGTGTTCGGCCGGCGCTTCTCGCACCCCATCGCCCTGCACCTCGCGTTGGTGCTGAGGACCATGCGCGACGGCGTGGAGGTGGCGCCACCCAGCAGCGGCACCTCGGTGGACCTGCTGTTCGACCTCACGCCAGCCGACTTCGTGCTGGCCGTGTCGCTCAGGCGCCACTCGCCCGAGGTTCAGCGCACGCTGCGCTACCTGGCGACGGCCGGGGTGCCGGTGTCGATGCTCACCGACGCCAGCCCCGGCAACAACGTGCCGCAGGGCACGCGGGTGCTGCGCGCCCACGTGGGCAGCACGGGCGTGCTCGACTCGTACACGGCGCTGGTGAGCGTGAGCCACGCGCTCCTCACCCTCACGGAGGCCGCGCTGCCGGGGGCGTCGGCGCGGTTGGGGCAGGCGGAGCGCGCCTGGGAGCACTTCAACCGGGACGGTTGACGCCCGCCCCATGTTGCATTTTGTGGCGAATCCATTGCGCATTTTGTGGCCCCAAACCAACCCAAGGAGGGGCCCGCCACTGGGCGACATCACGCCTCGCGAGCCACCCCGCGCCCTGCGCCGTGCTCCCGCGCCGCCGCCACGAAGTCGCGGAACACCGCCGCGAAGCGCGGCTGCTCGAGCTCGAGCCACTCCGGGTGGAACTGGATGCCCACCCCGAAACCCTCCGTGGCCTCGATGGCCTCCACCCAGCCGTCGTCCGAGCGCGCGCTGACCACCCAGCCGGCGGGCGGCTCCACCACCACCTGGCGGTGGAAGCTGT
>JACFNR010000086.1 GCA_019454765.1 Trueperaceae bacterium
ACGCCGTTCATGATGATGCCTACGGTGTGCTGCAAGTCGATCCGCCTCCCGCGCCCGCCGGCGCCCGTCGCGGGGCGCCGGCGGTCTCTAGCCCGTGACCGCGCGCCCGTCTTCCCGCGCCCCCACGGGGACGCGCCATGTGATGAGGCGAGCATAAGCCACGCGGCGGCGCGCTGCCCGCCGTCACCGTGCGCCGTGGCCAGCTGGACTAGCCTGGGAGCGTGACGTGCGCCGCGACAGCCGATGACGCTCCGGCGGAGGCCGCGGGCCGGGGGGCGCTGGCGGAGCGCCCGGGCCGGCAGGTGCCGCCGGCGGCCGGACCGCCCCTGTTCACGGTGGGGCACTCGACGCACCCGATCGAGGAGTTCATCGCCATCCTGCGGGCCCACGGCGTCAGGCACCTGGTGGACGTGCGCACGATCCCCAGGTCGCGCCACAACCCGCAGTTCGAGGGCGAGGCGCTCGCGGCCAGCCTGGCGGGGGCAGGCATCGACTACCGCTGGGCGAAGGAGCTGGGGGGACTACGCCACGCCCGGCCGGACAGCGTCAACGGCGCCTGGCGCAACGCCTCGTTCCGCGGTTACGCCGACTACATGCAGACCCCCGAGTTCGCGGCGGCCGCCGACGCGTTGGCCGCCGAGGCGCGGGGCGGCGGCGTGGCCATCATGTGCGCCGAGGCCGTGCCGTGGCGCTGCCACCGCTCGCTCGTCGGCGACGCGCTGCTGGCCCGGGGAGTGCCGGTGCTCGACATCATGTCGGCCGACGCGGCACGACCGCACGCGCTGACGTCGTTCGCGGTGGTGGACGGCACCACGGTCACCTACCCGGCGGTGCCGGAGCGGTGACGCGCGCGGCGGCTCAGATTGGTTCGAAGACGATGGTGCCGGCGTCGAGGTCGGCGTCGGCGAGGCGGTAACCCGCGCTGCGCCAGGCTCGGCCCTGGGGCGTGTCGGAGTTGGCCCAGAAGGTGCGGAACTTGCGAGCGGAGTCGGGCAGCGGGGCGCCCAGCAGCTTGTCGATCTGCGTGAGGCTGAGCTTCACGCGCTTGCCGGAGGCCCTGCCGAGGTGGTCCGCCAGGGGGAGGTAGCGCGTGCCCGTGCCGGTCGGCCGGCCGCGCGCCGGGGCGGCGGGCGCCTGCGGCGCGGGGCTGCGCTGGTACCAGGCCCCGAGCAGCGAGTAGAACTCGGCCAGTCGGTCCTCCGGCACCAGCACGGGTAGTTCCACGAGCTCTGCGGTCGAGTGGGGCCTTGCGTCTTCCATTCCGGTCTCCTGTCGGTCTCTGGCCGCACGCGGCGCCGGATGCGGTCATCTGGCGCCCGGTAACGGTCGATACCGGCAGAATATCATGGGAGTTCCGCGATACTGCGGGGGGCCGGGGCGGGGTTGTGTGAGCGTTCGATATATCCAACTCCCGTACCCGGGAGAACCCGGCGCCTCGATGGGGTGCCATCGCTCGGGCGCGGGGGTCGCTGCGGCGGTTGACTTGCCGGGGCGCCGCTCCTAAGCTTTGTAAGTAGTTTTGTAAAGGTGTTTGGAGAAGGCGTGTCCGACCGTCACCCCCCGCAGCGCGCGTTCTCGAGACCGATCGACCTGGTCGCCATCCGGGCCATCCTCGCCGAGCCGACCGGGTGACCGCCACGCTGCGACGCGCCCGCGCCAGGCTGTACCTGGCCGCTCTCGTGCGGGTAGGTGGCTGGGCGGGCGCCGCGTTCGCCGTCTTCTGCGCCGCCGTGGGCGTGGCCGCCAGGAACGCCGCCCACTTCCCGGCGCTCCCCACCGTGCTGGTCGCGTTCGGCGCCGCCGGCGCCGTGACCCTGTGGGCGGCCGCCCGCCTCACCCCCGACCTCACGGGCACGGCCCGCGCCCTCGACCGCCACTTCGAGCTGGCGGAGCGGCTGAGCACCAGCCTCGAGGTGACGCACCGCCACGACGCCCTGGCGGCGGCCCTGCGCGCCGACGCCGCAGCGAGGATCGCCGCGCTCGACCTGAGGGTCTTCGTGCGACCGCGTTTGCGGCTGGTTCAGGCCGCGGCCCTGACCGTGGCGGTCGCCCTCGTGGGCTGGGCCTGGCTCGGCCCCGCCATCGGCGGCGCCGGTCCCCTCGCCGCCGAGCGGGCGGACACGGCGGCGCCCTCCGCGCCGCGCGCGCTGTTGACGCACCTGCCTGCGAGCGTCGAACGTGCCGCCCTCCCGAGCTCGACGCAGCCGGGGGCGCCGCGGCGCGAGGCGCGCCAGGGCGCCGGGCAGGACGCCCCGCGCCCCGGCGACGGCGCCGCCCGGACGACGGCGACCCCGTCTGCGGCCGCGGTGGCGCCCGCGCTCCCCACCACCACTCCACCGACGTTCATCGACCGTCCGCAGGGCGAGCCCGGCACCACGCCCGCCGCCGCACGGGCTCCCGGCGAGGAGCGCCAGGTCGCCGGCCGTGACGCCGCCGAGCTCCCCACCGCCCGCAACGACGGCAGCACCAACCCCCGCCCGGAGCAGGCGAGCAGCCGCGACCAGGAGCTGCGCGAGTACGCCCGTCACCGCGAGGCGGCTGGCGACTCGGGCGGTGGCGGTGGCGAACTGGTGGCGATGGTCGACGCGGCCGTCGCCGGCGACGCCACCGCCGACCTGGCGGGCGGCGCCGCGCCGCCCCCGCC
>JACFNR010000087.1 GCA_019454765.1 Trueperaceae bacterium
ATGGAGTTCTCCGCCACCTACACCACCGTAGACGCGCACACCGGCGGCGAGCCGCTGCGCGTCGTCACGGCCGGCGTCCCCCGCATCCCCGGCGCCACCATCCTGGAGAAGCGCCGCTGGGTGCGGGACAACCTCGACCACGTGAGGCGCGCCCTGATGTGGGAGCCGCGTGGGCACGCCGACATGTACGGCTGTTACGTCACCGAGCCCGTCACCGCTGGCGCCGACCTGGGCGTCATCTTCATGCACAACGAGGGCTACTCCGACATGTGCGGCCACGGCATCATCGCCCTGGCCACCGTGGCGGTGGCGCAGGGGCTCGTGCCGCGGGTGGTGGGCGAGACGCGCGTGGGGATAGACAGCCCCGCCGGGTTCATCGAGGCGTTCGTGGCGTGGGACGGTCGGCGCGTTGGCGCCGTGCGCTTCCTCAACGTGCCGTCGTTCCTGTACCGGCGGGACGTGCACGTGAACACGCCCGGTTTCGGCGACCTGAGCGTGGACATCGCCTTCGGGGGCGCCTTCTACGCCTACCTCGACGGGGCGGCGGCCGGCCTGGAGGTGGTGCCGGCCAACGTGCGCGAGTTGATCGAGCTGGGCGACCAGGTGAAGCGCGCCGTGATGGCCGGCGTGGAGATCCAGCACCCGGAGGTGAGCGAGCTGAACCGTCTCTACGGCACGATCATCGCGGGACCGCCGCGCGACCAAGCCAACCACCAGGCAAACGTGTGCGTGTTCGCCGAGCGCGAGGTGGACCGCTCGCCCACGGGCACGGGCACGTCGGGGAGGGTGGCGCAGCTGGTGGCGCGTGGGCGGCTCGCCCTCGGCGAGGAGCTGCGCAACGAGAGCATCGTAGGTTCCCTCTTCACCGGCAAGGCCGTGGCGCGCACGCGCGTGGGGGAGTTCGACGCCGTTGTGCCGGAGGTGAGCGGCACGGCGCACGTCGTGGGGTTCAACCAGTGGGTGGTCGAGCCGGGCGACGTGCTGGGAGAGGGCTTCCTTGTGCGCTAGGGCGCGAGCGCGCCTACTCCGGCGCCACGCGCGGCAGCATCCCGAGGAGCCTGTCGAGGATGCGCGCGCCGTCGACGCGCAGGCCGTTGTGCTCGTACTCGCTCGTCACCCACACCTCGAGGTTCGGCACGCGCGCCACCGTCTCCATGGCCAGCCCGAGGTCGACGTACATGTCGTTGTAGTAGAGGGCGGCCGCGCTCGGCACGCGGTTGCGGGCGAGCGCCCCTGGGTCGTAGAGCGCCGGCCAGTCGCTCTTGGCGGCCAGCAGCTCGGCCGCGCCCCTGAGCGGCGCCAGCGTCTCGAACTCGTCGAGCATCCACGAGTAGACCATCTCGCCCGTGAAGAGGAACTCCTTGCCGGGCTCGTAGTCGAACTCCGGGAAGCCCTGCTGCACGCGCTCCGCCGCCCAGTTGGAGGCCTCCCCCTGGCAGTAGATGGCCTCGTGCAGCACCGTGAAGATGGGGTTGGTGTGGAAGTTGGTGGCGTGGAACACGCCGTGCAGGAAGTCGTAGGAGAGCTCGCTCTGCCCTGCCACCGTCACGAAGGCGCGTTCCAGCAGGTCCATGATGCGCTCGAAGCCCCCCGAGGCGCCGAACGCCAGGCCGAGCTGCTGGAACTGGCGCACGGTGAGGCGCTGCCCGTTCGGGAGGCTCACGTCGTGCTTGAGGAGGTAGTCGGCCACGCGCCGGCAGGTGAGCTGGGCGTGCGGGTAACGCGCGAAGAACTCGCGGTTCTTCGCCGCCACGCGCGGGAAGGTGGCGCGGTAGACGTCGTCGGGCGGCCGCGTGAGGGACGGGATACCGCCGGTGATCAGGGCGGCCTCGAGCCCGTCGGGCGCCGCCGACAGGTAACGCAGAACGCAGAAGCCGCCGAAGCTCTGGCCCAGCACCTTCCAACGCCCGTCGCCGAGCAGTTCGCGGCGGATGAGCTCGGCGTCGGCCACGATGGCGTCGGCGCGGAAGTGCGCGAGGTACGCCGCCTGCTCCTCGGCCCCGCCGCGCTGGGCGAGAGTCTGGTAGTTGACCGGGGTGGAGAGGCCGGTGCCGCGCTGGTCGAGCAGGAGCACGCGGTGATCCTGCAGTGCCCGCCCTATCCACCCGCTCCGCGTCTCGGGCCGCGGCGACGCCGAACCGGGACCGCCCTGGAAGTAGACGAGGTACGGCAGGTCGTCGCCCTCGCGCCCCAGCGGGGCGAGCTCGCGCGCGAACACGCTCAGCTGCTCACCGCCGGGCCGGGAGTGGTCGAGGGGCACGTTGAAGCGCCGGTTGGTCACGAGCATGCCCGGTAGGGTGTAAGACTCGCGGGTGGAGGGCAGCTCTGGTCGGCGGTCCTGGTCGTGGCCGGTGGGAGGCATGGTGAGGGAATGGTATCCGAAGGTTCCATGGAGCGCTGGGCGTCGGGGCGCCGGGCGGTGCACCGGGCGCCCGCCCCGCGGGTGAGGGCGTGAGGCGCCTCCAGTTCGTCGACTCGCA
>JACFNR010000088.1 GCA_019454765.1 Trueperaceae bacterium
CGGCCTTCGAACGCTCGGGCGAGACGCCTGAACTCACGGCGCTGGCGCGCACCCTCGGCATCAGCTACTCCACGTTGCGCGAGCACCTGCGGGCGCTCGAGGCGAAGGGTGAGCTCGTCCTCGAGAGCCGCGGCTCCGGTCGCAGCCCGCGCCTCACGCTCCTTGGCGCCGCCTTCGGCGTCCCGCTCTACGGCGAGATCGCCGCCGGCCTGCCGGTGGGCGCCTACCCCGCCCCCGAGGGGCACCTCTCGCTGCGCGGCCGCCCCGATCAGTTCGCGCTGCGCGTCCGGGGGGACTCCATGGCCGACCGCATCGAGGACGGCGACGTGGTCCTCCTCCACCGGGCCGAACCGCAGCGTCCCGGCGAGATCTGCGCCGTGCGCGTCGGGGAGGACGAGACGACCCTCAAGTACCTCGACTGGGCGGCCGACGAGGCCCGCCCCCGCCAGTACCGCCTGCGGCCGCACAACCCCGCCTTCCCCAGCGTCACCGTCGCCGCCCAGGACCTGCACGTCGACGGCGTCTTCCGCAGCCTGCTACGGGGCGACGTCGTGCGGGACCTGCTCGTAGAAGGGAGCGAGTCGGCCACCCCGCTCCCCCACCGCCCCTGACCCGCGCCCTGACGGGCAGGCGCGCGCGAGGGAGCGCGCGTAACACGAGGGAGGGCGCGTCCGCCGCCGCCAAGCAACAGGACGCGCCCTCCCGGTAGCCCCGAAGCGGTCTGCTGACGCGGACCTACCGAGGTGAGCACATGCTAACACCGTGCACCACGACAACATTCCCGGTCTCGCCCCGCAGGCGCCCCCCGCGCCCCGGTCGCGCCCCGACCCTTCGCCCACCGGCGCCCCTCAAGCTGCTCTTCCCCATCGCGGCGGTGCTACTCGGCCGGCGCGCCGTCGAGGAGCACCGCCCGTGCTAGCCGCCCTCGAGTTCGGTCCGTTCCCCCTCTACCTCGCGCAGCGCGCCGAGCCGGAGCTCGCACGGGTGCCGCTGGTGATAGTCGACGATCAGCGCGTGCTGCACGCCAACGCCGCCGCCAAGCGCCACGGCGTCACCCCCGGCATGCGTCTGGCGGGGGCGCGCATGCGCGTGACCGCCTTGGAGGAGCGCGCCTTCCTGGAGCCCGACCTCGCTCACGCCTGGGAGGCGCTGCTGCGCGAACTCCACCACCTCACCCCTTGGCTGGAGAGCGGCCCACGCGGCCGCGTCTTCGCCCGGCTCACCCGCGCCGAGGCCGAGGAGGTGGCGCACGCGTACGGCGCCAGGGCAGGCCTCGCCCCCGACGTCGAGACGGCCGAACTCGCGGCCCTGTCGGCCGGGCCCGGCACGGTCAGGGAGGTGACGCCACCGCGCCAGGGCGAGTTCCTGGCGCGACTGCCGCTGCGGTTCCTCAAGGGCGTGGGGCTGTCGGAAGCGAACCTCACGCGCCTGAACTGGCTGGGGCTCTCGGCCGCGGCCGACCTGGCGCGCTGGAGCGCGCCGCAGATCCGCGCCTACCTCGGCGCGGAGGGCGACTCCGTCGTCGCTCACCTCCACGGTCCCCGTCGCGCGGAGCTGCGCCCTTACCACCTCCCCCTCACGGTGCAGCGCTCCCTCACCTTCCCCGACCCGGTGCGCGAGCCGCGCCAGCTCCTCCCCGCCATCGACCGCCTGGCCGCGGAGCTCGAGCGCGCCCTCGCCGGGCGCGCCGCGCGGCGCCTGACGCTCACCGCCACCCTGGCGGGCGGTCAGCGCCGCGCCAGCCGGCTGGCCAAGCGCCCGCTGCAGCAGGCGCGCCACATCCGCCAGCAGGCCCTCTTCGCGCTGCAAGACAGCCGGGCGGAGGGCCGCCCCATCGAGCGCCTCACCGTCGAGCTGAGCACGCCCGAGCGGCTGGGGGTGCAGGAGGGCATCTGGCCGGGCCGCGAGCAGCGCGAGCAGGCGCTGGAGGCCACCCTGGAGCGCTTCCCCGCCGCCGCCAAGCGCGTGGCGTGGCGCGACCCGCACGCCCAAGCCGCCGACCTGGCGTGGGCGTGGGAGGGGTACGCAAGCGCGGGCGGGGCGTACGCCACCGCCGACCTCGCCCACCGCGGAGCGCCCAAGCGCGCGCCCGGCCGCGGCCCCCGCACGGCACGCGCCGGCACCGAGACGCTGGTCGCGTCTCCGGCCGCGCCCACCGCCGCGCCCGTCGCCGCCGTCCCGCTGTTCGCGCCGCCGGAGCCCGCGCCTGACGCGAGCCCGACCGCGTCCCCCGCCGCCCG
>JACFNR010000089.1 GCA_019454765.1 Trueperaceae bacterium
CCAACAAGTACATCGCCGACACCAAGCCGTGGGAGCTCGCCCGCGAGGAGGCCACGGCCGCGCGGCTCGACACCGTGCTCAACACGCTCGTCGAGGCGTTGCGCTGCGCGTCGGTGCTGCTCGAGCCCGTCATCCCGGAGCGCGCGGTGGAGCTGCGCCGCCAGCTGGGGTTGACGGACGACCACCACGACCTGGCGTCGGCCGCTCGCTGGGGTGAGGTGCCCGCGGGCACGCTAACGCAGCCGGGCGACCCGCTCTTCCCGCGCATCGACCTGGCCGGCCTGGCGGAGCAACTGGGAGGCGGTGCGGCGGCTGCCCCAGCCGCGCTGGAACACAAGGACGAGATCGAGTACGGCGACTTCGGCAAGCTCGAGCTGCGCGTGGTCACGGTCGAGAAGGCGGAGCAGCACCCCAACGCCGACAAGCTCCTCGTGCTGACGGTGCGGATGGGCGCCGAGACGCGCACCATCGTGAGCGGCATCAAGGCGCACTACGACCCCGCCGCGCTGGTGGGCAAGAAGCTCGTGGCGGTGGCCAACCTCAAGCCCGTCAAGCTGCGCGGCATCGTCAGCCAGGGCATGATCCTCTCGGGCGAGGGTCCGGACGGCACGCTCGGTCTCGTCACGCTCGAGCGCGACCTGCCGGACGGCAGCGAGGTGCGTTGAGTCGACGCTGCGCACTCGCCGTCAGGCGCGGAGCGCTTCGACCACCTCTGGCGCGACCCAGGCGCGCCCCCTTCTGACCGAGTCGTCGAGCGGCTCGATGATCCCGGCCGCCTCGAGCGCTCGCGCCGCGGCGTAGATGGTCGGCCGGGTCGTGCCAAGGCGCTCGGCAGTCTCGCGGGCTTTGAACAGCGGCCGGTCGAGCACGAGCTGGAGGAGCCGGCGGACGGTCGATCCTCGTTCAGCGTGTTCGATGCGCGCCTCGAGCCTGTCGGCGAGCGCGTCCATGGTGCCCTGCACGTTCCGGGCGTGCTCGACGGCTCGCGCCGCGGCCTCCACGAACAGTGCGACCGCGGGGCCGGCACGACCGGCCCGGTACTCCGCCACCGCGCCCGGCATCTCGGCGCGAACGCCGAGGAGCGCCGCGGATAGCGGCAGCACCGCGTGCCTGGTCAGACCCCTCGCGCGGAGGTGTGCATGCACCACGAGCCTGGCCACGCGACCGTTGCCGTCGGCGAACGGTCGGACGGTCAGGAACTGGGCGTGGAGCAGGGCGCTATGCAGCAGGGCCGGCACATCCTGACGCGAGGCGAAGGCCACGAGGTCGTGGATAGCAGCGGCGACGCGCTCCGGCGGGGTCGGGAAGTAGGCCGCCTGGGCGTCCTGCCACACCGGGTCGTCGACCCAATGCTGCTCGCTGCGCCACCCCGGCCTGCCCCCGAACTGAGCCAGTCCGTGCAACTCGAGGACGCCGGCGGCGGTCAGTGAGCCACCGGCAGCGGCGAGCTCGAGCGCCCGTTCGGCGGCCCGTTCTATCCTGGCGACGACCTGACCGCCGGCCGACCCCTTGTTGCGGACCTTGGCCTCCCAGTAGTGGAGCGGTTCACTGATGACAAGCGCGAGCCGCGCGCTGCTCCTTGCCTCGACCTGGTGCAGCGCCCCGAGCCACGGGCGTCGTCTCGCGGCGGTGGCCTCGTCGAAGCGCACGATCTCGTTGGCGACGCGCTCGAGTCTGGCCGTGGCTGCGCCGAGCCGTGGCGTCGGAGCGGCGGCGATCTGCGCCGCGACAGTCGCCCAGTACTTGCCGTGGAGGACGGCGCCGTCCGGGACGGGTAGGCGCGATTGCGACGTCGGTTCGCCACCACTCCACGGGAGTTCCTCGCGGTTCGCCGCGGGCCAGGGCAGGTCGAGTGTCTTCTCAGGTCCCACGGAAGTCGATAGCCGATTCCCAAAGAACCTTACTAACGGAGGCCGTTAGTAAAGTTCTCGGCAAATCTCGAGTCGGGCTCCCACCCCACCTGATAAGGGCGCTCCACGTGCCGATTCCCGCCTGACCCCGCTCCTTGGCGACCGCGCCCCACCCACACATCACACGCCCGCCAACACGGCGAGGAAGCGCGCCCCGTAGCGCCCCAGCTTGACGGCGCCCACGCCGGGGACCTCGC
>JACFNR010000090.1 GCA_019454765.1 Trueperaceae bacterium
GAGGTGGCGGGGTAGGGGCCGCCGTGCACCATGGCGGGGCCGACCTCGACGCCGGTGGGGAACTGGTTGAGGATCACGCGGCCGACGCGCTCGGCGAGGAGCTCGACCAGCGGCGCCAGCTCGGGGAGCTCGGCCGCCTCGGCGTGGATGGTGGCGGTCAGCTGCCCCTCGATGGCGGAGGCGAACTCGGCCAACTCGGCCGGGTCGCGGTAGCGGAGCACGAGCGTGCTCGGGCCGAACACCTCGCTCAGCAGCCTGGGCTCCTCGAGGGCGGCCCGCACGTCGGCCTCCCACAGGGTGGCGCTCCCGTGGGCGCCGCCCGCGCCCGCCGCCCCGCGGGCGACCTCGTGCCCGCCGGCGGCGGCCAGCTCCTGCAGGCCTTGGCCGTAACGCTCGCACACGCCGTGGTTGAGCATCACCCCGGCCTCCGCCGCGGCGGTGAGCTCGGCGAGGCGCGCCACGAATGCGTCCCCCGCCGCGCCGGTGGGGACGAGCGTGACGCCGGGGTTGGTGCAGAACTGGCCGACGCCCAGCGTGAAGGAGGCGAACAGGCCCTGCGCCAGCGCCTCGGAGCGCGCCGCGAGCGCGCCGGCCGTCACGAACACGGGGTTCACGCTGCCCATCTCGGCGTACACGGGGATCGGCTCGGGCCTCGCGGCGGCCACGCGCATGAGCGCCTCCCCGGCGCCACGGCTGCCGGTGAAGCCCACGGCCTTGATCTCGGGGCGTTGCACGAGGGCCTGGCCCATCTCGAAGCCGGCCTCGAGCACGAGCCCGAAGACGCCCTCCGGCATGCCGGTGACGTGCGCCGCCTCGAGGATCACGTCGGCCACGAGCTTGGAGGTGCCCGGGTGCGACGGGTGCGCCTTGGCGATGACGGGGCAGCCGGCCGCGAGGGCGGAGGCCGTGTCGCCGCCCGCCACCGAGAAGGCCAGCGGGAAGTTGCTGGCGCCGAACACGGCCACGGGGCCGAGTGGGCGGCGCATGGAGCGCACGTCCGGCTTGGGCGCGGGCTGGCGGCCGGGGTCGCCGGGGTCGATGCGCGGCTCGGTCCAGGCGTCGTCCTCGATGAGGCGCGCGAACATGCGGAGCTGGTTGCTGGTGCGGCTCACCTCGCCGCGGATGCGCCCCTCGGGGAGGCCCGATTCGGCGACGGCGCGCTCGGTGACGGCGTCGGCCTCGGCCTCGAGCCCGGCCGCGATGGCGTCCAGGAAGCGGGCGCGCTCGGCGCCGGGCAGGCGCGAGTAGGGGAGGAACGCGGCCTTCGCCGCCGTGGCGAGCTCCGCCAGTTCGTGGGGCGTGGTCGTCTCGAACTCGCCGTCGAGGTGGGTGAGGGTGCGGGGGTCGACGGCGCTGAAGGCGCCCGCGTGAGTGGGCGTCACGCCCCCACCTTCAGGTTGGGCCGGTTGGCGAAGCCCTCCTCGATCGTCCGCATGACCTCGGCCAGCTCCTCGCCCTCCAGCGCGTAACGCGGCGCGCGCACGCTGGAGCTGCCCCAACCGGCGTACTCGACGGCCAGCTTGATCTTCTGCACGAACTTGGTGCCGATGTCGAGGCGCAACAGGGGCAGGAACCAGCTGTAGAGCTCGAACGCCTCCTCCTTGCGGCCGGCGCGCGCCAGCTCGTAGAGCCTGACCGACTCCTCGGGCATGGCGTTCACGAGCCCCGCGATCCAGCCCACTGCCCCGGCGTAGGTGGCCTCGACGAACAGGTCGTCGACGCCTATCAGGATCTTGAAGTCGTCGTTCATGAGGGTCCGCAGCCAGGTGATGCGCCTGAGGTCGGCGGTGGACTCCTTGATGGCCTGCGCGTTCGGGTGCTCGCGCACGATCTCGGCCACCTGCGGCGGCAGGAAGTCGGTCTTGTAGGCGATCGGGTTGTTGTAGAGCATGCACGGCAGGTCGGTTGCCGCCAAGACGGAGGTGACGTGGCCCTTCATCTCTCGGTAGTCGCTCGAGTAGGCGTAGGGCGGGAGCACCATGAAGCCGCTGGCGCCCGCCGCCTTGGCCTCCTTGGCGAAGCGCACCGCCTCGGCCGTGCTGAG
>JACFNR010000091.1 GCA_019454765.1 Trueperaceae bacterium
CCTAGGTCCGACGCCATGACGCTGCGAGCCGCGGGGCTGAGCAGGTTCTCTGTTGGCACGAGCCCCACGCAGTCGGCGCGGTAGGTGGACTGGCGCGCCACGGCGGTGAGCACGCGGTCGAGCGCCGCGTGGGACCCCGCTCCTGGGGCCTGCTGCACCCCTGGGTCGGCCTGGGAGGTGGCCCGGATCCGCTCGTTCGTCAGGGTGGGTGGACTGACGGTATCGGTCATCGGATGGCCGCTATGGCGTGGAATCGTGCGGGGGACGCGGGTCGGGGCATGATGTCTCCAGGCGATCTTGCAGGGATGCTTTCGAAACGAAAGCATCGGGCCGGTAAAGCGACCCGATTAGGGAGGATATCACAAGGAAACCGGGTAGGCGGCTTATGAAGCGAAAGATCGTCGTTTCAGGGCATGAAGCACAGCGCCGTGGGGCGCCGCAAGCGGGTGTTCAGTCGAGGTCGGCGAGGAACTCGGACCCGGGCTTCACGCCCGACACGGCCAGCGCATCGCGCGCGCGGGTGATGGCCACGTACAAGAGGTGCCGTTCCGTCTCGTGGATCTCCTGCAGGTTCACCATGTCCGCGGCCTGGGCGAGCCTCTCGCTCGATGGGATCACGTCCTCATCGCAGGCCATGACGGCGACGGACCGGAACTCCAGGCCCTTGGCCAGGTGCATGGTCGCTATCACGAGGCGGTCTTCGGACGCGGTCGAGGCGCTGGACCCCAGCACGCGGGCCGGGATGCCAGCCTCGGCGGCGGCGGCCGCGGCCCGTCCCAGCTCAGCCTCGGAACGCACGAAGATCGCCATCTCATTGGGCGACACGCCCTTCTCGGCCTGGGCGCCCAGCCACTTCGCGACCGCCGCCCGCTCCTGCGCCTCGGTCTCGTGGACCTCGACGGTGGGTTCGGGGCCATCGAAGACGCTGATCGTGCCGCGGCGCTCCTGCGTCTCGCCGTCGGCGTCGTCGGTGCGCTCGTCGAGGAGCCGGTCGGCGGCGGTGCGGATCTGGTGTGAGGTGCGGTAGTTGACCTTCAGGGTGCGCGAGCGACCGCGGATGTCGACGCCGACGGCTAGCCAGGAGAACGGCTGCCTGAAGATGCGCTGGCCCAGGTCGCCGGTGAAGAAGAGGCCGTTGGGCCTGTCGCCGACGAGCCGCGACAGGAAGAGCAGCTGCGCCGCGCTGGCGTCTTGCGCCTCGTCGAGGACGACGTGGTCGTAGGGCGGGGCAGCTCCCTCATCTCGAGCGAGGCGACCGTACACGCCGGCCTCCGTCGTGGCTCCGCGTCCGTCCAGGGTCTTCCAGACGAGTTCGAAGACGCTCCAGGCCGCGCGTCTGGCGCTCTCGGGCAGCCTCACCTTGCGGCCGATGCGAGGCACGCTCCTGTACGCCTCCCAGTCGCGGAGCTGCCAGGCGTCCACCACGTGTTCCCATTCGCTGAGGAGGAAGGGGAGGGAGAAGGCTGCTCCCACCTCGTTGGCCGCCGCCTCGATCACCCGTTCGAGTTCCGTTTCGGTGACGAGCTTCGCCGCTTCACCGAACCTGGCCCTGTGCAGCCGCTGGGCGAGCCCGACGAGGGTGGCCACGTCGATACGTTCCCGCACGCGGGGTCTGACCCGGGTAAGCACGCTCAGCTTCTCCTCCAGGTGCGAGGTGAGCTGGTCGGAGAAGGTGGCGAGCAGGACGCGCGCGTGAGGGTTCGCCTCGGCTAGGTGGACCGCACGGTGGATGGCCACGACGGTCTTGCCGGTGCCGGCGGAGCCGGAGACGCGGGCGGGGCCGCCGAAGTCGCGCGTGACCAGTTCCTCTTGGGTCGGGTGGAGGAAGACGGACCACTGTTCCCACGG
>JACFNR010000092.1 GCA_019454765.1 Trueperaceae bacterium
CGCGTCTCCAACTCCACGGGTGGCGGCAGCGGCGCCAGGTGGTCGTGCGGAACCGCAGACGACCACTCCGGCGGGTTCATGTCGATATTGGAGTGAGATTTCGACACGTCCTCAGGATATGTCGACGCCGCGTACACGGCAAGCAACCGCGCGCCACTTCGGCACCCCACCAGGGATCACCCAGGGAGCCTCACGAGGGCCAACAGGGTGTAGACGCCCCCTAGAAGCAACCCCGACCCAGGCCCGCCACTTGCCCGTCAGCCGCCCCGGGTCGTTCCGGGTGACCGCCGACACGCCCAATATCAACGCCGCAAGGGGAACGAGCACCAGCTGGAAGATGAACATGCTGACGATCCCGAGCCAGAAGCTCCAGGCGGCCAACCGCCTGGTGATCTGGTCGTAGTCCGGCGGCCTGGCGGACCGGAGCGCCGGCTGCTCTTCAGCAGGGGTCCTTGGTTCTCCATCAGGGATCGACGACTCGTCGTTCACGTGTGCTCCTTCCGCTGCATGCCAGCCTGACTCCCTCCGCTACCGTTCGAGGGTGCCGCCCCGTTGGCGTGAGGCTACGCTTGCGCTACGACAAGCAGCGTCGCAGCCGGCTACGGCGGATGTTCGGATGAGTCGAATCTTGCGAGAAGGCCGTAAGATCTGGCAGTCGCGCACGAATCGGTTCATGAGGTCCCGGGTGCGTTCGGGGCGGCTGCAGTCGCGGTGAGGTTCGGCGCGCAGGAGCGCGTCGATCCACTCGCGGTGGATGTCGGCGCTCCAGCGTGCGCGGTATATGCCGGTGGTGGCGAGTTGCACGAGCACCTCCCGGATAGGGGCTGGGTAGAGGACGTTGGCGTCCAGGAGTGCGGTGTAGGCCACGTTCCTCAGTACCCGTAGCCTTGTTCTTGGGCTTCGCGAGCAAGCTCGTCGAGGACGGCTTGGCGCTCCTGGTCGTCGCGGGCCTTGTAGGCCATGAGGTCTTCCATGAGGATCCGCCGGTGCTTGCCTACCTTGCGGTGGGGGATCTTGTTCTCTTCTAGGAGCTTGATGAGGTAAGGGCGGGAGACGTTAAGGATGTCGGCGGCTTGGACGGTGGTGAGCTCGGCGTTCTCGAGGATCAGGGTGACGCCGCGGCCGGCGGCCATAGCCTCGAGGACGTCCATGAGGAGCGCGACAGCGCCTGCGGGCAGTTCGAGCGCTTGTTCGTTGTGGTCTTCGGCGATGCGGACCTTCACCGGCCGGTCGGTCTTGGCGTATGGGGCGAGGACCTGTCCGAAGGTCCGGGCGAGGGCAGCGTCTTGCGGCGTGGGAGGCATCTGCCGCTGGGAGATGAGGGCCATCGGGGCCTCCTTTCAACTCCAACCTAGCGCAAATGCATTAAATGCAGCGGTCGCAATAAGTGTAGTAGGATCGTTGGCCGGAAGCACTTGGCAGCACCAGCGGCCGCTACTCCCGGGTCACTCGAGACAGCCGAGCTAGACGGCAACACAAGCGGTGAGAGATCTTCACCGCCACCATCGTTGAGAGGCCGACTCAACAGGCCTCGTGGTGGCAAACACCGACGATAAGCCCGTAACGGAGTCGAACCGAGCGCCGAAACGTCATGCTTGGACCAGGTCGCGCGCAGGCTACCGCGGCCGGTGTCCGCGTCAGAGCACTCCAGCCACGCGGCGGAAATCGACCCGGTGAGCTAGGGGCTTCGGAGTGTGGTTCCATATCTGGTACCATGCCGGTCGGGATGAGACCGGCACGCCAAGACCCGCTGCGAGAAGCTGCTCCAGAGGGGTGACGACGATGGAGCAACCGAACAGATACAGC
>JACFNR010000093.1 GCA_019454765.1 Trueperaceae bacterium
GTCGTTGACGTCGCCGTACTGCGGCACCACCACGAAGCCGTTGCCGACGTAGAAGTTGGCGTAGCTTGGCGGTAGGCGCGTGCCTTCCTATTCCATGCGGCGCAGGGCAGCGGGAGCTCGACCAAGCGGTACGGTCGGCCGCCGGGCGTGCGCGGTTGGCGTGACAGCTCGAGGTTCTCGGCCGTGGCGGCGTGGTTGGGGTCGTCCGGGCGTGCCTTCACGGTGCAGACGATGGTGTCGTCGTCGACGAAGCGAGCGATGGTGTCGACGTGACCGTCGGTGTGGTCGCCCTCGAGGCCGCCGGCCGGCCACGCCAGCCGCTTCACCCCGAGGTAGTCGCGCGGCAGCGGCTCGAGTTAGGCCGCGTCCAACCGTGGGTTGCGGTTGGGTTCCAGCAGGCAGGAGCGGGTGGTCAGGCAGACCCCGTGGGAGTTGAGCTCCAGCGAGCCGCCTTCCATCACGACGGGGGCGACGAAGCGCCGCATGCCGAGGCGGGCCGCCAGCGTGACGGGCGGTCGTCGTCGGTCCACGGGGCGTACTTGCGGCCCCGAGCGTTGAAGCCCCAGTCGGTCAAGGTGACCTCGGCACCCTTGCCGTGCGCCCGGGGTCGGGTGACGAAGAACGGCCTCTACCTCCTCGTCCTTGACGTTCAACACCACCGGTTCGAAGCGCGCGACGGTCGCCACGAGGGCAGCGAACTCACGCCTCACCCCGGCGAAGTGTCCGACCCAGAGCTCGTCGTCGAACGGCCAGGTGATCCAGGTAGCGGCGTGCGGCGCCCGCTGCGCGTGCTCGCCGGTGCGTACTAGCTCACCACCAGGCAGGCGCCCACGGTTCTAGGGTAGTCGGATGGACCTCACGAACGCCAAGCCGCTGCGTGACTGGTGGCGGCTCGCACCGCTCGTGCTGGCCAACCTGCTGCCGTTGGCGGCGGTCTTCTGGTACGGCTGGAGCTTGGGCGACCTGATACTCCTCTACTGGCTGGAGAGCGGCGTGATCGGGTTCTTCACCGTGGCGCGGATGCTGGTGGCCCGCAGCGAGGGGCTGCCCCAGGCGGTGGCGCGCCTAGGGAAACGCTTCGGCGTGCCTTTCTTCGTCATGCACTACGGCATCTTCTGGCTGGTCCACGGCATGTTCGTCTACGCGTTCTTCGGCGGTTTCGACGATGCGATGATGTCACGGCCGGGCAGCTTCTTCTTCGGTGCGTTCATCAGCACCTTCACGCGTGCCGACGTCTTCGCCTGGCCGCTGCTCGGCCTGCTGGTCTCGCACGCGCTCAGCTTCGTGACCGAGTACCTCTTGACCGGCGCGTACCGCAGCGCCACCATCAATCAGCTGATGGCGCAACCTTACGGTCGGGTGGTGGTCTTGCACCTCACCATCCTGGGCGGCGGTTTCCTCGCCATGGCGTTGGGGCCGTCGACCACCGTCCTGCTGGTGTTCGTTGCGGTCAAGGTCGGCGTCGACCTGTGGACGCAGCGCCGGGAGGGCGAGGTCGTCATCCTCACGCCCGCGGCGCCGGAGTCGGTCGGTGGTGGCGGGTCAGGGAGCTGACGCTGGGAAGTGCTAGCGTACTCTGTTCAGTCGCGGTCGCCACCGCGTGGTGCGCCGCGGCACGGACGGTACTAGCGTCGCACGCCGTGGAGGTGCACCCTACCTACTTCGGCTGCTGGAGGAGCATCAGTGACCAGACCCACCCTCGACCCAGGTTTCAGCCTCACCGACGCCGACGAGCTC